>JANNYI010000441.1:0-3901 GCA_031410015.1 Betaproteobacteria bacterium
GGCTGAAGCCTCGCCTACGGGAGCAGCGCCTCGCGAGGCTGAAGCCTCGCCTACGGGGTGTGCCGCGATGAATTTGAAAGCGCCGGTGTTGCGTCTTTCGGGCATCACCAAGCGCTTCGGCACGCTGACGGCCAACGCCGCGATCTCGCTCGACGTCGAGCGCGGCGAAGTGCTGGCGCTGCTGGGCGAGAACGGGGCCGGCAAGTCCACGCTGGTGTCGATCCTCTTCGGCCACTACATGCCTGACGAAGGCAGCATCGAGGCCTTCGGCAAGCCGCTGCCTCCCGGCGATCCCGCGGCATCGCTCGCCGCCGGTATCGGCATGGTGCACCAGCACTTCACGCTGGCCGACAACCTGTCGGTGCTGGACAACGTGATGCTCGGCACCGAGCCGCTGTGGTGGGGCGTGTCGCGCCGCGCCGCCGCGCGCCGCAAGCTCGTGGCCACCGGCGAGCGCTTCGGCCTGCAGGTGGATCCCGGTGCGCGCGTGGGCACGCTGTCGGTGGGCGAGCGGCAGCGCGTCGAGATCCTGAAGGCGTTGTACCGCGACGCGCGGGTGCTGATCCTCGACGAGCCCACCGCCGTGCTGACGCCGCGCGAAGCCGAATCGCTGTTCGATACGCTGGCGCAACTGGTGGCCGAAGGCCTGTCGCTCATCTTCATCAGCCACAAGCTGGACGAGGTGCTGCGCGTCTCCGACCGGATCGCGGTGCTGCGCGGCGGCAAGCTCGTCGCCACGCTGCGCGCGGCCGATGCCGACAAGAGAAGCCTCGCCGAACTGATGGTGGGCCGCGAGGTGCGCATGCCGGCGGCGGAACCACGCGCACCGGGCGGCGTTGTGGGCGCGATCGACAGCGTGCGCGTCCACGGCGTGCTGCATGATGTTTCCCTGTCGCTGCACGCCGGCGCGATCACGGCGATTGCCGGCGTGTCCGGCAACGGGCAGCAGGCCCTGGCCGACGTGCTGTGCGGCATGCGCGCGCCCGATGCCGGCAGCGTGCGCGTGGGCGACGTCGTGATGGGCGCATCGCCGCGCGACTGGATTGCCGCCGGCGTGGCGCGCGTGCCCGAGGACCGGCATGCGGTAGGCACGATCGGCGACCTGCCGGTGTGGGAAAACGCGATGGCCGAGCACCATGACACGCGTTTCGCGCGCGGCGGCATGGTGCGCCGCGGCCCGGCCCGTGCCTTCGCGCGACGCGTCATCGAGGCCTTCGACGTGCGTTCCGCGCGCGGACCCGACACGACGGTGCGGTCGCTCTCGGGCGGCAACATGCAGAAGCTGGTGCTGGGGCGTGCGCTGCTCGGCGCCGGGGAGGACCCGCGCGGCGGCCCGGCCCGCGCGCCCGTGCTGATCGTCGCCAACCAGCCGACCTGGGGCCTCGACATCGGCGCCGTGGCCTTCGTGCACCAGCAATTGCTCGACGCGCGTGCGCGGGGTTCTGCCGTGCTGCTGATCTCGGACGACCTGGACGAGATCTTTGCGCTGGCCGATCGCATTGCGGTCATGCATGCGGGCCACCTGACCGAGGCGAGGGCCACGGCGGCCTGGAATCTGGCCACGATCGGACTCGCGATGGCGGGTTCGGAGTCCTCCGGAAGTGAGGCCGAACATGCGGCTTGAGGCGCGTGCCGATGTCTCGCGGCTGATGCTGGTCGCCGCACCCTTTGCGGCGGTGGCGTTCACGCTGCTCGTATCGTCGTTGTTCGTCGCATGGGCGGGCGCGCCGCTGTCGCGCACGTATGCGCTCATCTTCGAAGGCGGGTTCGGTTCGCGCTTCGCGTGGAGCGAAACGCTCACGCGCGCCACGCCGCTCATCCTCACCGGCCTCTCGGTGGCCGTGGCGTTTCGCGCGCGGCTCTTCAACATCGGCGCGGAAGGGCAGCTCTACGCGGGGGCGCTGGCCGCGGTGGCCATCGGCGGCCTGCACGGCGGCACCGGCTTCGACGCGCATCCGGCGTTGCTGTATCCCGCGATGATGCTCGCAGCGATGGTCGCGGGCGCGGTCCTGCTGCTGGTGCCCGCGTTGCTGCGCATCCGCCTGGGCGTGGACGAGGTGGTCACCACGCTGCTCCTCAATTTCATCGTGCTGCTGTTCGTGTCGATGATGCTCGACGGCCCGATGAAGGATCCCACCGCGATGGGGTGGCCGCAGAGCGTGGCGCTGCAGGACTCGCTGCAATTGGGCAAGCTCATCGAGCGCACCCGCGTGCATACCGGTTTGCTGTGGGCGCTGACGCTGGCCGGCGGCTTGTGGGCGCTGTTTCGCTATTCGACGTTCGGGTTTGCCGTGCGCGCAGTCGGCGCCAATCCGCGCGGCGCGGCCTTTGTCGGCGTACCGGTGGCGCGGACGATGATCCTGGTGGCGTTGCTGTCGGGCGCACTGGCGGGATTGGCGGGCGCCATCGAGGTGGCGGGGCGCGCCGGCTACGTGACGCTCGACATGTCGCCGGGCTACGGTTACACCGGGATCGTGATCGCGATGCTGGCGGGCTTGAATCCACTGGGCGTCGTCGCGGCGGCGGTGTTCGTGGCCGGCGTGCTGGTGGGCGCGGACAGCATGAGCCGCGGAGTTGCGGTGCCGACGTACATCGCTGATGTCATCGTGGCCATCGCATTGCTGTCGATGCTGGTGGCTACCGCGTTCGCGCGCTATCGCTTGCGCTGGCACTAATGTTTGCGGACCTCCTCACGATGTTCGCCAACATCGACTTCTGGGTCGCCGTGTTGCGCATCGCCACGCCGCTGATCCTGGGCACTCTTGGCGTGCTGCTGTGCGAACGCGCCGGGGTGCTCAACCTCGGCATCGAGGGCATCATGGTGGCCGGCGCGCTCACCGGATGGCTGGCCGTCTACCTCGGCGCGTCGCTGTGGATCGGCGTGCTGGTTGCGGCGCTCACCGGCGCGGTCTTCGGCCTGCTGCATGCCTTCCTGACGGTGCCGCTGGCCTTGTCGCAGCACGTGTCGGGGCTGGCGATCACGATGTTTGCCACCAGCGTGTCGTATTTCGCGTACCGGGTGAGCTTTCCCAACGTATCCACGCCACCGACGATCCAGCCGTTCGCCGAAATGGCGTGGCTGCCCATCCCGTTGCTGGCGAAGCAGACGCCGCTGACGTTGCTGGCGCTCGTGGCCGTGCCGCTGATCGCGTGGGCGCTGTATCGCACGCCGGTGGGCCTTGCCGTGCGCATGGTCGGCGAGAATCCGGCGGCGGCGGAAGGGCAGGGTTTGAACGTGAACGCCGTGCGCACCGGCGCGATCGTGGCGGGTTCCGCGCTGATGGGGGTGGCCGGTTCCTTCCTGACGCTGTCGGCGTTCAACGCCTTCTTCTTCAACATGGTCAACGGGCGCGGCTGGATCTGCGTGGCGCTGGTCGTGTTTGCCAGCTGGCGGCCCGGCAAGGCGCTGGCGGGTGCGCTGCTGTTTGCGTTCTTCGATTCGCTCCAGCTGCGGCTGCAGCAGGGGGGCGGCGAGGGCATTCCGTACCAGCTGTACCTGATGCTGCCGTATGTGCTGTCGATTCTGGCGCTGGTGCTGGTGGCGCGGCGCGCGGCGTATCCGCAGGCGCTGATGAAGGCGTATCGGAAGGGAGAGCGATGAGATTGGGCGACATGTTGGCTGCTCCTGCAGGCGAGGATGCAAAAAAGGGGTCAGGGTCGAATATTCCGTCCGAGGAATGGATTGACCGTGGCCCCTCGACTTGTAATATTCGACCCTGACCCCTTTTTTACGGCGGTATAGTCCTGCTTTACGGGAGCACCATGAGCACCGAAGCACCACCTGCCAAACATATCCGCCTGACATCGCATCCGGTGGCCGATTCGCCGGGCGTGCGACCGATCCGCTGGGGGCGCGCCGATCCGGCGGAGCGCGGTCCGGTCGTGGGCAGCACCACCAACC
>JANNYI010000442.1:0-3565 GCA_031410015.1 Betaproteobacteria bacterium
TGGTGCCGCTGCCCAGCGTATCGCGTTCCAACAGCAGCACGCGCGTACAGCCCAGACGCGCCAGATGGTAGGCAATCGATACGCCCACCACTCCGCCGCCGACGACCACGACATCGAATCGTTCCATGGCAGCGAGTTTACTGCGGCCGGGCAGCGTGGAAGCGTGAGCGGAAATCACGGCTCGAAATGCGATAATCGTGGGTCCCAGTCCCTGCCGCTGTCCCTTGAAGGTTCGCCGATGCTGCTTCGCCCACCCGTTGCCCCGATCGTTGCCACCGCGCGATGAACGCCATCGTCGAAGCGGGCGTGGCCAACGTGGCGGGTGAACTGGCGCGATTGTTCGCGCTGCAACGCTCCGCTTTCGCGGCCGAACGATATCCGGGCCCGGCCGTGCGGCAGGATCGCCTCGCGCGGCTGCAGTCCCTGGTGCGCGACAACGAGACGCGATTCGTCGATGCCGTCAGCCGCGACTTCGGGCATCGCTCGGCGCACGAGACGCGGCTTGCCGAGCTCTTCATCGTAAGCGCCGAGATCGCGCAGGCGCGCAAGCACCTCGCCCGCTGGATGCGCCCGCGGCGCGTTTCCACCCCGCTGCACCTGCTGCCGGGGCGCGCGCGCATCGAGCGCCAGCCGGTGGGCGTGGTCGGCATCGTCAGCCCGTGGAACTACCCGGTGCAGCTTGCGCTGGCGCCCGCGCTCGGCGCGCTGGCCGCGGGCAACCGTGTCCTGCTCAAGCCCTCCGAGCTGACGCCGGCAACGTCGGCGCTGTTGCACGAGCTCGTTGCCGCACGCTTTGCCGAGGACGAATTTGCCGTGATCCTGGGCGATGCCGAGGTGGGCCGCGCATTCACCGAGCTGCCCTTCGACCACCTCTTCTTCACCGGTTCGACGGCAGTGGGGCGGCTTGTGGCGCGCGCGGCCGCGAACAATCTGACGCCGGTGACGCTGGAGCTGGGCGGCAAGTCGCCGGCGCTGTTCGCGCCCGACGCGGATCTGGCGCTGGCCGTGCCGCGCCTCATGTCGGGCAAGCTCCTCAACGCCGGCCAGACCTGCATCGCGCCGGACTACGCGCTGGTGCCGCGCGGGCGCGTCGACGAATTCGTCACCGCGGTCACGCAGGCCACGCAGCGGCTCTACCCGACGATCGCCGCCAACGACGACTACACCGGCATCGTCAACGAACGCCACTATCGGCGGCTGACGGGCCTCGTGGACGACGCCCGTGCCAAGGGCGCGCGCGTGGTGGTCGTGGGCGACGCGGGCGATGCGCGCGGCGGGCGCAAGCTCGCGCCCACGCTGCTGGTGGGCGTCGACGATTCGATGGCGGTGATGCAGGAGGAGATATTCGGACCGCTGCTGCCGATCGAGGCGTACGACACGATCGACGAGGCGGTGACGCGCATCAACGCGCGACCGCATCCGCTGGCGTTCTACTACTTCGGCAGCGACGGCGCGCGCTGCGGCAAGGTGCTGGAGCAGACGATCGCGGGCGGCGTGACCGTCAACGACACGCTATGGCATTTCGCGCACGAGGGCCTGCCCTTCGGTGGCGTGGGCGCCTCGGGAATCGGCGCCTACCACGGCGAGGCGAGTTTCCTGACGTTCACGCACCAGAAGCCCGTGTTCACGCAACCGCGCTTCGCCGCGGCCAGCCTGCTGTATCCGCCGTATGGCAAGGCCTTCGAGCGCGTGCTGGCGTTGCTGCGGCGGTTGAACGGCTGACGCACATTCGGTCACAAGCCGTCCACCGCCGCGGCATGCGCCGCCGCCGCGGTGGACGGGTGCTGCGGTACTGTCGAGGCTCAGGACTTGGGCAGGATGACCGTGTCGATGACGTGGATCACGCCATTGTCGGTCTTGATGTCGGTGGCCGAAACCATCGCGTTGTCGACCATGACCTTGCCGCCGTCGACCTTGACGGTGAACGATGCGCCTTCGACGGTCTTCACCATGCCGGGCTTGACGTCCTTGGCCATGACATTGCCGGCGACGACGTGGTAGGTCAGCACCTTGGTGAGCTTGGCCTTGTCCTTCAGCAGCGCGTCGAGCTGGTCCTTCGGGATCTTGGCGAAGGCGGCGTCGGTGGGGGCGAAGACCGTGAACGGTCCCTTGCCCTTCAATGTGTCGACAAGGCCCGCTTCCTGCAGCGCGACGACCAGCACCTTGAAATTGCCGTTGTCCTGCGCGGTCTGGACGATGTCCTTGGCGAGAACGGGGGAGGTCGCCACGGCGAGGGCGGCGACGGCGATCAATGAACGAACTTGCATGGTGACTCCGTTGGGATAGTGGTCAGGCGGCGCGCCCTGTGCACGCTGCTTCCATGACTACGACCCGTGCCGTCGAAGCTGCGTTCATCTTCTTAATTGGACAACAAGGAGCCACGGCTTTCTGTCCAGCCCTGGACAAAACGACGCCGGTACACCTGGTGTCCATCCGCGCGGTTGCCGGCGCGGCAGGGAACGCCGGAACTGACCTGGCAAGGGCGCAAACCCCTGCCGATCCCGCGTCTAGGGCAGCGCGATGCCCGGGTGCGTCATCCCCGTGCTCTCACCCAGTTCGTGGACGACGTGGGCGCGTCCCACCAGCAGCGGGTCCGCGGCACCGATGCCCGCCGCATCCTTGGACGTATACGGAAGCGAGTGCAGCAGGTAGCGCAACGCGTTGATGCGCGCGCGCTTCTTGCAATCGGACTTGATCACCGTCCACGGCGCGTCGGCGGTATCGGTGTGGAAGAACATCGATTCCTTCGCCCGCGTGTAGTCCTCCCACTTGTCGAGCGAGGCGGTGTCGATGGGGGACAGCTTCCACTGCTTCAGCGGATGCGCTTCGCGTTCGCGGAAGCGCCGCCGCTGCTCGTGCTGGCTCACCGAAAACCAGAACTTGAAGAGGTGGATGCCGCTGCGCACCAGGTTGCGCTCGAACTCCGGCGCCTGGCGCATGAACTCGCGGTATTCCTCGTCGGAGCAGAATCCCATCACCCGCTCGACGCCGGCACGGTTGTACCAGGAGCGATCGAAGAACACGATCTCGCCCGCCGTGGGCAGGTGCTGCACATAGCGCTGGAAATACCACTGGCCGCGCTCGGCCTCCGAGGGCTTGGACAGCGCGACCACGCGCGCGCCGCGCGGATTCATGTGCTCCATGAAGCGCTTGATCGTGCCGCCCTTGCCCGCGGCGTCGCGGCCCTCGAACAGGATGATCACCTTCTGGCCGGTGTCCTTGACCCAGGCCTGCAGCTTCAGCAGCTCCACCTGCAGCGCATACTTCTGGCGCTCGTAGCTCTTGCGCGACAGCAGGTTGCGGTAGGGATAGCCGCCGGTGCGCCAGTCGTCGGTCAACTGATCGTCGGCGTTGATCGTGGATTTTTCGTCGAGGTGCCGATACCGCTTGAACAGGGCCTGCGCCAATGCCTGCGCATCTTTCGGCGAACGCTTCGCCAGCATGGCGTCGAGGGAGTCGAGATCGGCTTCGCTGGTGGCGGCAATGCGATCGCTTACGACGAGTTCCGCCACGGCTGCAGGGGCATGTTGCACCGGGGGCCGGCGGGTAGCTGCAGGACGCTTGG
>JANNYI010000443.1:0-2316 GCA_031410015.1 Betaproteobacteria bacterium
CGCCGAGCGCGCCTTTTCGCGCGCGTTGTCCGGCAGCTGCCACACGCCGCTGGGCGGCTACGCCACCTTCCGCGGCAACGAGCTGTGGCTGCGCGGCCTTCTCGCCACACGCGACGGCACCGACATCCTGCGCGGCGAACGCGCCGTGGTGCTCGATTCGGCCACCGGCGATCCGGCCGTGGCCGATGCGCTTGGACGCGCGCTGGCCGACGAATTCCTCGCGCGCGGCGCGCGGCGCTTTCTCGCGGCCTGACCGCGGACCGGCGCCTGCCGCCGCAGCGCGGCGGTCAATGCGCGGGTGCGTCGTCGGCGATGTAGGCGCGCACGATGGTGCGGAAGTCGGCGTCGGCACGCATGCCCAGCCTGATGCCGAGTTCCGGCGCGAAATTGGACGGCCATGTGGCGACCAGCTTGTCGATCGCCGGATCGAATTTCCATTCGACGCGGTCGGCGACCTCGTCGCCGGCCACCTCGCGCAATCCATCCACCATCGCCCCGACGCCCACGCACAACCCGGGCACATTGATGGATCGCGAATACGCGAAGGCGGACGCAGGCGCCTCGTGCCCGATGATCAGGTTGTCGATCACCGCCCGCGGCGATTGCACCCACATCTTCGTCGTGGGCGCCACCGGGCACACGCCCACCACGCCGGCCAGCGGTTCGCGGATGATGCCGCTCGCAAACGACGAGGCGGCCTTGTTGGGCTTGCCCGGCCGCACGGTCACGGTGGGCAGCCGCAACGAGCGGCCGTCGATGAAGCCCTTGCGCGACATGTCGTAGACCAGGAATTCGCCGATGGCCTTTTGCGCACCATAGGAGCCCTGCGGCGTGACCGGCGCGTTGTCCGGCACCGGGTCGGGCAACGGGCCTCCGAACACGGCGAGCGAACTCGTGAAGACGAACCTGGGCGGCGCCGCGAGCGTGCGGCAGCGTTCGAGCAACGCGCGCGTGGCGTCGAGATTCACCCGCATGCCGATGTCGAAGTCGGCTTCTGCCTGTCCGCTGACGACGGCGGCCAGATGGAAGATCGAATCGGTGTCCGGCGTGATGGCGCGGGCGATGACGGCCGGGTCCGCGAGGTCGCCGGTGATCGACGTGACCCGCGGGTCGGCGAACGCGCCGGCCGGGCCGACATCGAGCAGGACGAGCGAGGTGATTGCCCGCTGTTGTCCGTGCGCGTCGGTGAGGGTGCCGCGTTCGAGCAGCTTGCGGGCGAGGCGGGTGCCGAGGAAGCCGGCTCCGCCGGTGATTGCGATGCGCATGGCGTGCAGTCCTGTGAGGGAGACCGCGCTATGATAATCGCCCAGTCCACTGTTGAGAGGAGTGGCCGTGCCCCGACCGATACATTTCGAGATCCACGCGGAAAATACCGATCGCGCGATGGCGTTCTATCGCGCGCTGTTCGGCTGGACGTTCACCCAATGGGGCAAAGAAGCCTATTGGCTGATCGGCACGGGCGAGGCGCCCGAACCCGGCATCAACGGCGGGCTGATGCCGCGCCGGGGCGGCGGTCCGCTGCCGATGGCCGCGGTGAATGCCTTTGTGTGCACGGTGGGGGTCACCGATATCGATGCGATGCTGCGGAAGGCCGTTGCGGCGGGCGGCACGGTCACCGTGCCCAGGATGCCGATCCCGACGATGGGCTGGCTCGCATACTGCGCCGACACCGAAGGCAATCTCTTCGGCATGATGCAGATGGATGCCAGCGCGGCGTGATGCCATCGTGACGCGCGGCGCGACCGTGCCGGGCTCCCATGCATTGCAGCCGCCCGTAGCGCCGGCGGGCCCGTTGGCGGGCATCGGCATCATGGTCACGCGTCCCGCGCGGCAGGCGGCCGGCATTGCGCAGGCACTGGCCGCGCTGGGCGCAACCCCGCTGATCTTTCCTGCGATCGTGATCCTGCCGCCGTCGGATCGCACGGCGCTGGATGCGGCACACGCGTCGCTATCGCGCTACGATATCGCGATCTTCATCTCGGCCAACGCAGTGGAATACGGCGTGCCGGATCCGCGGCGATGGCCGCCATCGTTGTCCGCATTTGCGCCGGGTCCGGGAACCGCGGCGGCACTCGTCGCGGCCGGCATCGCGCAGCCGACGATCCCCGACACGACGTTCGACAGCGAGGGCTTGCTGGCACTGCTCGCGCTGACCGCAGTGCAAGGCAAGCGCGTACTGATCTTCCGTGGTGAAGGGGGTCGCACGGTGCTGGGCGACACGCTGCGCGCGCGCGGGGCCACCGTGGAGTACGTCGATTGCTATCGTCGCGCCGCGCCGCAAGCGGGCGCCGAAGGTCTGACGAACGTGCTGCGCGA
>JANNYI010000444.1:0-1992 GCA_031410015.1 Betaproteobacteria bacterium
CCCCAGCATGCCGGGTTGCGGGTAGAACATCTCGAGGTTGCGCCACGACGACACGCCGCGCGCCACGAGATACCAGTGTTCGGCAATGAGGTTGAGCAGGCGCGCGTCGCCCAGATCGCCGGGCAGGCGCGTGAACGCGCTGGTGAACGCGGGCCACGCGAGGTAGACGAGCCCAGTCCCGAACGCGGCGAGCGCGATGAACAGCGATCGCATGCGCAGCGATTGTGGGGGCGAAGCGGCATCGCCGTGCGTCAGCACGCTGCTCAGCCCGCGCTCGCGCCGGGCCGCCTGAAAATGTAATAGCGCCGGATCGCGTAGTTCCAGAAGAACACGGCACCCGTGGCGCAGATCTTGGCGAGGATCAGTTCCATGCCGACCTGCTCGACCGCGAGCCACAGGATCGTCTGGTTCACGGCCAGGCCGAGCGCGCTCACCGCGAAGACGAGGCCGATTTCCTCGTGCTTGCGAAAGCGGGCGCCGCTCTCGAACACGTGGCGCACCGACAGCAGGTAGTTGACGAGCGTGGCCACCACGAAACTGCCTGCGGCGACGGGAAGGTACGGCAGGCCCATCACCTTCGCGCCCAGGGCGAACAGCGCGAGGTCGATCGCGGCCGCGGTGCCGCCGACGAAGAAGTAGCGGACGAGCTTCATCGAAAGACGTTGTACTTGACGATGCAGACAAGTGCCCGCACGCCGTCCTTCCAGCCGATCTTCTTGCCCTCCGCGTAGGTGCGGCCGTAATAGGAAATGCCGACTTCGTAGATGCGGCAGCGCGTCTTGGCGATCTTGGCCGTGATCTCCGGCTCGAAGCCGAAACGGTTTTCCTCGATGACGATTCCCTGGATGATCTCCCGCCGGAACACCTTGTAGCAGGTCTCCATGTCGGTGAGGTTGAGGTTCGTGAACACGTTGGAGGCGAGCGTCAGCATCCGGTTGGCGATCGTGTGCCAGAAATAGAGCACGCGATGGGGGCGCCCGCCCATGAAGCGCGAACCGAAGACCACGTCGGCCCGGTCATGCAGGATGGGTTCGACGAGGCTCGGATATTCGTTGGGGTCGTACTCGAGATCGGCATCCTGGATCACGACCAGGTCGCCGGTGGCGGCAGCAATGCCGGTGCGCAGCGCGGCGCCCTTGCCCTGGTTCACGTCGTGAAAGAGGACGATATCCACCAGCGGCCGCAGTTCCTGCTCCAGCAGCGCGCGCGTGCCGTCGGTGGAACAGTCGTCCACCACGATGATCTGCTTATCCGGATACGGCGCCGCCCGCACGGCGTCGATGATCTGCCGGATCGTGTCGCGCTCGTTGTAGCAGGGGATCACCACGCTAAGCTGCATCGACGATCCCGCGGAAGTAGTCGATGGTGCTGTTGAGGCCTTGCTCGAGCCTGATGCGCGGCGTCCACCCCAGTTCGCGCACGGCCAGCGCGATGTCGGGCTGGCGCTTGCGCGGATCGTCCGCCGGCAGCGGCCGGAACTCGAGCGTCGACCTGCTTCCGGTCAGGCGTATCACCGTGGTGGCAAGCTCCAGCATCGTGAACTCGTCCGGGTTGCCGAGGTTGACAGGGCCGGTGAAACCCTCGCGGCTGTCCATCAGGCGCACGAGGCCGTCGATCAGTTCGCTGACGTAGCAGAAGCTGCGCGACTGCTCGCCGCTGCCGTAAATGGTGATCGGCGCGCCGCGCAGTGCCTGCACGATGAAGTTGCTGACCACCCGGCCGTCGTCGGGATGCATCCGTGGCCCGTAGGTGTTGAAGATCCGCGCCACCTTGATGTGCAGCCCATGCTGCCGGAAGTAGTCGAAGAACAGCGTCTCGGCGCAGCGCTTGCCTTCGTCGTAGCAGGACCGCACGCCGATGGGATTGACGCGCCCGAGGTAGTCCTCGCGCTGCGGGTGCACCTCCGGGTCGCCGTAGACTTCGCTGGTGGACGCCTGCAGGATGCGCGCGCGCAGCCGCTTGGCCAGTCCCAGCATGTTGATCGCGCCGTGG
>JANNYI010000445.1:0-10461 GCA_031410015.1 Betaproteobacteria bacterium
ACCAGCGCTCGCACCTCACCCTGCGCGCCGATGTCATGGTGGGCGAGCTGTCGCTCGAGGAGCTGGCGCGCGTCGCCGAGGATGAAGCCTCGTGCGCCGTGTGGGGCCTCCTCAAGCGCCCCGACGAAAAATGGGTGACCGAGCGCGCCTACGACAACCCCAAGTTCGTCGAGGATCTGGTGCGCGACATCGCACTGCGACTGCAGCGCGACCCCCGTATCGGACGGTTCACGGTGGCCAGCGAGAACTTTGAATCCATCCACAACCATTCCGCGTATGCAGAGATTGAAGGCCGCGGCGCCGCGTTGATCGACTGAAGTCGATGGCCCCGGCGCGAGACCCGCGCCGCGCAGATCAAACTTTCGAAAGACATCCTCCAGTGCGCATCGCAATTGTCGGCTCAGGAATTTCCGGACTTGGCGCGGCCTGGCTCCTGCAGCGGCAGGGCCACGCCGTGACCCTGTTCGAGTCGGCCGAGCGACTGGGTGGCCACACGGCCACCGTCGACGTGACGGTCGATGGCAGCACGTTCCCCGTCGACACCGGCTTCCTGGTCTTCAACGACCGCACGTATCCCCGGCTGAACGCCCTCTTTGCCGAGCTCGGTGTCGAAAGTGTCGACAGCGAGATGTCGTTCTCGTGCCGCGTGGATCGCGCCGGCATCGAGTGGTCCGGCACCGACCTGCGCGCCGTGTTCGCACAGCCCGCCAACGCGCTGCGCCCGGCGTTCTGGAGCATGCTGCGGGACATCATGCGATTCAATCGTGTCACCACTGCCCTGCACGCACAGGGTGCGGTCCCGGCGCTGCCGTTGGCGCAATATCTGCGCGCCGAGCGCTACGGGGCCCCGTTTCGCGATTGGTACCTGCTGCCCATGGCCGCCGCGATCTGGTCCGCGCCAAGGCGCGACATCCTCGACTTTCCGCTGCCCACGTTCATCCGTTTCTGCCATAACCACGGCTTGCTGCAGATCGTCGACCGGCCGCAGTGGAAGACGGTGACGGGCGGGGCGCGCACGTACGTGGGAATGATTGCGCGGCAGTTGCCCGACGTGCGCCTCGCGACCCCCGTGCGCCGGATCGTCCGCCATGCCGGCGGCGTCGAGATCGATTCGCCGGCGGCGGCGCGCGAACGCTTCGACCATGTCGTGCTGGCCTGCCACAGCGACCAGGCGCGCGCGCTGCTGGGCGACCCGTCGCATGTGGAAGACCGCCTGCTGGCGGCGGTGCGCTACCAGCCCAACCGCGTCGTCCTGCACACCGACGCCGCGCTGCTGCCGCGAACGCGGCGTGCGTGGTCCGCCTGGAACTATCTTGCCGTGGACGACCCGCACGGCGAACAGCCGGTGGCAGTGTCCTATCTCATCAACAAGCTGCAGCCGCTGCCGTGCCGCACGCCGGTGATCGTCACGCTGAATCCGCCGTTCGAACCCGCACGGAGCAAAGTGCTGGGCGAGTTCGAGTATGCGCATCCGCTGCTCGACGGCCATGCCCACGTGGCCCAGGCCGGTTTCGCGGCGCTGCAGGGCAACCGCAACACGTGGTACGCGGGCGCCTGGCTTGGTTATGGCTTTCACGAAGATGGACTCGCCTCCGCCCACGCGGTGGCCGATGGCATCGCGGAGCGCCTGGCCGGCACGGGACGCCCGGTCGCCGACCGCATCGCTGCCTGAACCCCGTATCGGCCCCGCCATGCCCATGCCCATGCCCCTGCCTCAAGCCGCCGCTGCCTCCGCGACGCTGCCGACCTTGGTGGCCGGCGATGTGATGCACCGGCGTTCGCGCCCCACGCGCAATGCCTTCACCTATCCCGCGTTCTGCCTGCGCCTGCCGCTCGCGGAACTCGACGCACTCGAATCCTGCGGCGTGCGGTTCAACCGCGGCGGCGTGATCGCCTTCCATGAACGCGATCACGGCCCGCGCGACGGCTCGTCGCTCGCGCAGTGGATCACGGCGCTGCTGGCGCGCGAAGGCATCGCGGCCGATGGCGAAATCGTGCTTTATGCGTTTCCGCGCATGCTGGGCTACGTGTTCAACCCGGTGAGCTTCTGGGTGTGCCACGCAGCCAACGGCGACGTCCGCGCCGTGCTGGCGGAAGTGAACAACACGTTCGGCGAAACCCACCACTACCTGCTGGCGCACCCGGATGGGCGCGCGCTGCGCACCGGCGAAACGCTCACTGCGCAGAAGGTGTTCCACGTCTCGCCGTTTTGCGCCGTCACCGGCCACTACACGTTCCGCTTTCACTTCGGCCCTGGCCGCTGGCTGGCCCGCATCGACTATTTCGATGGCGATGCCGACCACCAGGAACCGCTGCTGGCCACCCACGTCTCCGGCGATGAAGCGCCCCTTACAGATGCCGCGGCCCGCCAGCTGCTGTGGCGCTATCGCTGGTTCACGCTCGGGGTGGTCGCGCGCATCCATTGGCAAGCGTGGCGCCTGTGGCGCAAGCGCGTGCCGTTCTTCAGCAAGCCGCAACCTCCCGCCACTTTGCTCACGCGCAACTCATGACCTCCCTCGACACCACGATTTCCGCGGCGCCGGCACGGGTGCCCGCCGCCACGCGCTTCCTGTTCGCCCTGTTGCAACGCCTCGAGACGGGGAGCGTCGAAGTGACCACGCCCGACGGCGTGCTGCGCCGCTTCGGACCCGGCGGCGCCCCGGCGCCGCACGCCAAGGCGGTGCCCGCCGTGCTGTACGTGCACGACTGGCGGATGGCATCCGACGCACTGAAGGGCGGCGACGTCGGCTTTGCCGAAGGCTACATGGCAGGGCACTGGGACACCCCCGACCTCACGCAATTGCTTACCGTGCTCGCGGCCAATCAGTCGGCGCTGGAGCGCACGTTCTACGGGCACTGGTGGACGCGCTCGCTGCTTCGGGTCAAGCACTTCCTCAATGCCAACACCAAGCGGCAGGCGCGCCGCAACATCCTCGCCCACTACGACCTCGGCAACGACTTCTATCGCCTCTGGCTCGACCCGACGATGACGTATTCGTCCGCGCTGTTCGAGGGCGACTTCGGGCGCGCGCTGCCCGCGGCCCAGCAGGCGAAGTACGCGCGCATGCTCACCGACCTCGCGCTGCCCGAGGGCGCCCGCGTGCTCGAGATCGGCTGCGGCTGGGGCGGCTTCGCGGCCACCGCTGCCGCCGCCGGGCATCACGTGACCGGCATCTCGCTGTCCGACGCGCAAACCGCGTGGGCGCGCGCACGGCTGGTGGCGGAAGGCATGGCCGATCGCGCGGACCTGCGGATCGAAGACTATCGCAACGTCACCGGCACCTTCGACGGCATCGCGTCGATCGAGATGTTCGAGGCGGTGGGCGAGCGCTACTGGCCGGCGTATTTCCGCAGCGTGCATGCCGCGCTGCGCCCGGGGGCACGTGCCTGCGTGCAGACGATCACGATCGCGGAGGACCGCTTCGAGCGCTATCGCACGCAGTCGGATTTCATCCAGCAATACATCTTCCCCGGCGGCATGCTGGCCTCGCCCAAGCGGTTCATCGATGTCGCACTTGCCGCGGGACTTGAACTGGAGCGCACGCTCACCTTCGGCCACGACTACGCCGAGACGCTGAAGCGCTGGCTCGCCAACTTCGATGCCAACGCGCCGGCGATCCGCGCGCAGGGTTTCGACGAGAAGTTCCTCCGCTGCTGGCGCTTTTATCTCGCCTACTGCGCCGCAGGCTTCGATTCGGGCACCACCGATGTCGCGCAATACACGTTCATCCGCCGCTGAACTTGGCCGCGTGCTGGTGGCGGTCGGCGCGCTGCTGCTGCTGGCGCCCGCGCTGTCCCGCGCCGCTGCGCCGCCGCTTCCCGCCGCGATCCTGGAGGTCGCGCCCACGCTCAAGGTTCGCGGCGGCGGCGAACTCACCTTCTTCGGCATCTCCGTCTACGACGGCTGGTACTGGACCGCGGCATCCGGGTGGCCTCAGGGCGGGCCCTATGCGCTCGACCTGCACTATCACCGCAGCCTCGACGGCGCGAAGATCGCCGAGCGCAGCGTCGACGAGATCGCCAAGCTCGGCTTCGGCAGTCCTGCCGATCGCGTCCGCTGGGGCGAGGCGATGGCGCGCCTGTTCCCTGACGTGAAGCGCGGCGACCGCATCACCGGCGTGAATGTCGGCACCGGCGTCGTACACTATTTCTTCAATGGCAAGCCGATCGGCGAGATCGGCGACCCCGGCTTCGCGGACGCCTTCTTCGGCATCTGGCTGCATCCCAAGTCCTCGCAGGCGAGCTTCCGGCAGAAATTGCTGGGCACGCCGTGACCGCCGTCAACGCGGCGCCCGCGCCGCCGCCGATCGCTGCGGCACCACCGCTGCGCTTCACCGCGCTGGCCGCCTATGGTCTCCTCGGCATGCCGCTCGCGATGGCGGCATTGCCGCTCTACGTGCACCTGCCCAAGTTCTATGGGGGCCACCTTGGTGTCTCACTCACCGCGCTGGGCGTCCTGCTGCTGGTGCTGCGCCTGGCCGATGGCCTGATCGATCCGCTGCTGGGCGCGTGGAGCGATCGCGCCGCATCGCGCAAGCGCCTGATCGCGCTGTCGATCCCCGTGCTGGCGCTGGGCATGATCGCGTTGTTTGCGCCACCGGTGCAGGGCGAAGCGGCGCTGCTGGGCTGGCTTGCCGGCGCGATGGCGCTGGTATACCTCGCGTTCAGCCTCGCCACGATCAATCACAACGCGTGGGGTGCCGAGCTGTCGGGCGATCCGGTGGAGCGAACGCGCATCACCGCCACGCGCGAATCGCTGGCGCTGGTGGGCGTGGTGGTGGCCAGCATCGCGCCGGCGATGCTGGGCGGCGCGGGCGGCGAAGCCGCGGGCCTGCCACGCTTCGCGCTGCTGTTCGCCGTGTTCTGCGTGGCGTGCGCGATCGTCACGCTGGCGCTGGCCCCCCTCGGGCCGCGCGCTCCGGTCAAGGTCGAACCGATTTTCGATGGCGCCCGCGCGCCGTTGGCCGACCCGTATTTCCGGCGCCTGCTGGCCGTGTTCGTGCTGAACGGCATCGCGTCGGCGATTCCCGCCACGCTGGTGCTCTTCTTCATCGCCGACGTGCTGGGCGCGGAAGCGCGGCAGGGCCTGTTCCTGACGCTCTACTTCGTCGCCGGCGCCGCCGGCATGCCGCTGTGGATTCGGCTATCGGCGCGCTTCGGCAAGGTGCGCACGTGGCAGGCCTCGATGGTGGCCGCCGTCGTCGCATTCGTGTGGGCTGCATTGCTGGGGCCGGGCGATGTGACAGCCTTTGCCATCATCTGCGTGCTGTCGGGACTGGCCTTCGGCGCCGACCTTGCGCTTCCGCCGTCGCTGCTGGCCGACGTGATCGGGCGGCAGGGCAGGATGCAGGGCACCGGCGCCTACTTCGGCCTGTGGACGCTCGCCACCAAACTCAATCTCGCGCTGGCTGCGGGCATCGCGCTGCCGCTGCTGGGCGCGCTCGACTACGCGCCGGGCAGCCGCGAGCCGGCGGCGCTGAGCGCACTGGCGTTCGTCTATGCCGGTGTTCCCAGCGCACTGAAGATCGGCGCCGTCCTGGCGCTGTCATGGTTCGATGCACGATGGAGAGTTCGATGAAAGTGATTCGTTTTTGTGCGGCCCTGCTGGTGGTGCTCGGGCTGGCCGGATGCGCCAGTACCAGCATCGACAGCTACCGCAATGAGAAGCCGGCGCTCGATCTCGCGCAGTACTTCAACGGCACGATCGATGGCTGGGGCATGTTCCAGGATCGCTCCGGGAAAGTGCTGAAGCGGTTCTACGTCAAAATCGACGCGACCTGGGTCGGCAACCAGGGCACGCTCGACGAGCACTTCGAGTTCAGCGACGGCACCCGCGAAAACCGGGTGTGGAAACTGGTGAAGGACGGCGATCGCTATACCGGCACGGCAGGCGATGTCGTGGGCACCGCGACGGGAACCGCCGCGGGTAACGCGCTGCGCTGGAACTACGTGCTGGCGCTGCCGGTGGACGGCACGACGTGGCACATGGACATGGACGACTGGATGTACCTGATCGACGCGAAGACGCTGCTCAATCGCACCGCGATGTCGAAGTTCGGCGTCGAGGTGGGCCAGGTCACGCTGTCGTTTCGCAAGCGGTAGCAGTACCGATGGGCTTCTTCGCGCCGCTCAATCCGCCGCTGCCGGCGTGGCCACAATGCCGAGTGTGGATCATCGGCGCGTCCACCGGGATTGGCGCCGCCACGGCGCAGGCGCTGCTGGCCGCCGGCGCGCGGGTGGCGATCTCCGCGCGTTCCGCCGACAAGCTGCAGGCCGTGGCAGGCACGCATGCCAACGCGCTGGTGGAACCACTCGACTTCACGCAGACCGCCGCCGTGGCCGCGGCTGCGCAGCGCATCCGCACGCTATGGAACGGGCTCGACCTCATCCTGATCGTGGCCGGCACGCACCAGGAAATGCGCGCCTGGGAACTGAACGAAAAGGACTCGCGCGCGCTGCTCGAGACCAACCTGCACGGCGTGATCAATACCTGCACTGCCGTGTTGCCCGGCTTGCTGGCGCAAGGCACCGGCGGCATCGGCATCGTAGCGTCGGTGGCGGGCTACTCGGGATTGCCCAAGGCGCTGATCTATGGCGCGTCGAAGGCCGCGCTGGTCAACTTCACGGAAACGCTTTACTTCGACCTGCATCCGAAGGGGTTGGGCGTGTATCTCGTCATGCCGGGCTTCGTGAAGACGCCCCTGACCGACCACAACGAGTTCGCGATGCCCAACCTCATCTCCGCGGACGAGGCGGCGCGCGAGATCGTCGCGGGATTGCGCGCCGGTGAATTCGAGATCCATTTTCCCAAGGCCTTCACGCGCAAGCTGAAGCTGCTGCGGATGCTGCCGTACCGCCTCTACTTTGCGCTGATCCGCAAAGCCACCGGGCTGTAGCGCCTGCGCCGACACCAAAAAAACGGGCCCGCTTGCGCGGGCCCTGGGGTGTGCCGGCAGGGAGGGGGGAGCCGGCAGGGGGAAACGGATGCGTTGGCGAGCGTCAGCGGGTGGCGGTGACCTCGATCGAGGCGAACTGCACTTCGCCGGCCTGCAGTGTGCGGATGGCGTCGGCCCGGACAGCCTCGGCGGCGATGAACTGCTGTTTGGCCGCCAGCGTTTCGGGTGCGGGAGAACTCATCCCGCCGGACACCAGTTCGAGCGAACCCACACCGAGTGCGAGCGCGAGCGCTACCAGCACCAGTTTTTCGGTCCAGCTTGTAGAGGTCGTCATCGTCGTCATGGTGGGCTCCTGAATCTGTGGGTTCGTCTTTAAGATGCCGTGGCGGCCGGTTTCGGATTCACTGCGCGGCTGCCATGGATCGAACTCTAGGCAGGCGCGGCGCGGCGTTCAACGGGCAAGCGACGAAACACGGGAAACCGGGGACGAACCGGCGGGAAACGGGGCGAACGGCGCCGAAGGGGGGGCTGAAACGCCGATGCGGGGCTGAAACGCCGATGCGGGGCTGAAACGCCGATGCGGGGCTGAAACGCCGATGGGGGGCTGAAACGCCGATGGGGGGCTGAAACGCCCGTAGGCGAGGCTTCAGCCTCGCGGCAGAACGGCCAAACCTCGACCGGAATGGGGCTTATGCGCGAGGCTGAAGCCTCGCCTACAGTGTTCCTCGGTGGGTTTGCTGCTACAACCCCTGCACCGCGCGCACCACCAGCGACACCCCGTTGACCAGGAACAGCAGCGCCAGCAGGCGCGTGAACCCGGACCCGGTCAGCGCGTGGTGCAGCCGGTTGCCGATGAGAAGCCCGGCGAACATCACCGGCACCATCAGCAGCGCCACGGTGAGGAGCGGCGGCTGCAGCAGCAGGCCGGCCACCAGGAATACCGCCATGCGGATCCATACACTGACGGTGATGATCACCGACGACGTCGCGCGCAGCACCGACTTGTCGTGGATGCGCGCGGACAGGAACACCATGTAGACCGGCCCGCCGGTGCCGAAGGTCACCGAGAAGATTCCGCCGACGAGCCCGATGGGGTACGCCAGCCAGTCGGGCGCGGTGCGCAACTTGCGCGTGCCGACGAACAGGTACACGCCGTAGCCGCAGACGAAGATGCCGAGCCCGAGCAGCAGCGGCGCCTGCGGCAGCGTGACCAGCAGCGTCGTGCCGATGGCGATGCCGACGAGCATCGCCGGCAGCAGGCGCCAGAACACCGGCCATGACGTCTGGCGCCAGTGGCGAAGGCTCTGTGTCGTGGCCGCGCCGGCGTCGAGCAGCGTGATGAGCGGGACCGCAAAGGTGAGAGGCACCAAGTGCGCCAGCAACGGCACGCCGATCAGCGACGAGCCGAACCCGGTGGCGCCGAAGACCGTGTAGGCGAGCAGGACGATCAGCGGGATCGCGGCCAGCGCGAACCACGGCAGATCGGGCAGCGGGAGGGGAAACGGCATGGGGCAGGAGGGACGGCGCGCATTGCAACGCGCACCATGCGTAAGTGCGTTCGGTGACGGCTGTCGATCGTGGCAGCAGGCATGGTACCCACATTGCGCGGCAACCTGCCAGAATCGCCCCTTCGCCTGGCGCCGGAGCCGCACCCATGATCGTTGTTCATCATCTCAACAATTCGCGCTCGCAGCGCGTGCTGTGGCTGCTGGAGGAGCTGGGCGTCCCCTTTGAGATCAAGCACTACCAGCGCGATGCGAAGACCAAGCTGGCGCCGCCGGAGCTGCTGGCCGTCCATCCGCTGGGCAAGTCGCCCGTGATCACCGACGGCAAGAACACGATCGCCGAATCCGGCGCCATCGCCGAGTACCTCGTCGAGAAGTATGGCGAAGGCAAGCTGATTCCCGAAGCCGGAACCGCGGATCGGTTGCGCTACACCTACTGGCTCCACTTCGCCGAAGGCTCGGGCATGCCGCCACTGGTGATGAAGCTGGTGTTCGACCGGATCGAGTCGTCGCCGATGCCATTCTTTGCCAAGCCCATCGCGAAGGCGATTTCGCGCAAGGTGAAGTCGAGTTTCATCGAGCCCAACCTCGAACGGCAGCTCGATTACATGGAAGCCGAACTAGGCAAGGCACCCTGGTTTGCCGGCAAGGCCTTGACGGCGGCGGACGTCATGATGAGTTTTGTCGTCGAGGCGGCAGCGGCGGGGGGCGGGCTGGACGCCTCACGGCCCAGACTCATGGACTGGCTCGCGCGGGTGCACAAGCGGCCAGCCTACAAGCGGGCGCTGGAACGGGGCGGGGAGTTCTCGCTTGGGTAGTGTGGATAAGGGGTCAGGTTCGTCGGCAACACTGTTTGCCCTGCCGCCGGCCCGCCGGACTGGACGCCGTGGCCCGTTTCTGCGACAATTTTGGGCTTTGGCGAGCTAGCTCAGCTGGTTAGAGCAGAGGAATCATAATCCTTTGGTCCGGGGTTCGAGTCCCTGGCTCGCCACCATTTATTTCAAGGCCTTACAGCGATGTAGGGCCTTTTTCTTTGGTTAAGCCTGATCCGACAATCTTAACTTACCGCGAATGTTTTATAATTATTCCAACATATTCTTTTAAAGCTAGCCAAACTTTATAGGCCAGCCTATACCCCCGGGGAAGCTTTAGAAGTTAAGGAGCGATTTTTTATGAATCCTCGAGACTTCGTCAACGCAAGCGGAAAGATTATCCAAACCGCCAAGGGCAACGCGGCATTTGCGCCCGCCCCGCTCCCACCACCCCTGACCTTCGAAAACGACGTTGTCGCGCTCCTGTCGCGGGCGGATACCGCCCTGGCCGAGTTATCGGCCACCGGAAGACACCTCCCCTATCCGCACCTGTTGATCGCCCCCTACATCAGGCGCGAAGCCGTCCTTTCGTCCAGAATCGAAGGAACCCACACCAATCTTCCCGACCTGCTCCTCGGTGAAATCGAGGACGGCAAGAACGAACAGGACAACGACGCCACGGAAGTCGGCAATTATGTAAAGGCACTCGAGCATGGCATCGCGCGTCTCCCGACGCTCCCGCTCTCACTTCGCCTGGTCCGCGAATTGCATGAACTGCTGATGCAAGGCGTGCGGGGCGCCAACAAAACACCCGGCGAATTCAGAACCGGGCAGAACTTCGTTGGGTCGAGAGGGCAGGACGAGGCTACTGCGCCGTACGTTCCGCCGCCGGTTGCCGAAATGCATGAGGCGCTGAAGGCATGGGAAGCGTATGTGAATCAGCCAGACGGCTATCCGACGCTCATTCAATGCGCGCTTCAGCACGTTCAATTCGAATCGATTCACCCGTTTGGAGATGGCAATGGACGGGTTGGTCGGCTTCTCATTTCATTGTTTCTCATCGAGCGTGGCCGACTATCTCAACCCTTGTTGTACTTGTCGGGATTCATCGACGAACATCGCCAGGACTACTACAACCTGCTGCAACGCGTGCGGACGCACTCGGCATGGAATGACTGGATTCGGTACTTTCTGACCGGTGTGATCGAGACAGCATCCGAAGCAGCAGAGCAAGCAGCAGAGCTTCTG
>JANNYI010000446.1:0-2919 GCA_031410015.1 Betaproteobacteria bacterium
CTTGCTTCCACCGGCATCCGAGGCATGGCACTGGGCGCAGTTGTTCAGGAAGAGCTTCTGGCCCACCGCGCGCGCGGCCGGATCGGCGGCCAGCGCCTTGACATCCAGGCTGGCGAACTTCTGGTACAGGGGCCCGAATTCCTTTTCGGCCGCGGCGTTCTCCTCCGCGAGCTGGCCGACCTGCGTCCAGCCCAGCGACCCGGCATAGCTGCCCAGCCCGGGATACAGGTAGAGGTAGACGAGCCCGAAGACGATAGTGATGTAGAACAGCCACATCCACCATTTGGGCAGCGGGTTGTTGTACTCGCCCAGGTCCTCGTCCCAGGTGTGGCCGGTGGTCTCGGTCGTGGTGCCGGACACCTTGCGCGAACTCTGCATCTTCAGCAGGACGGCGCAGGCGATGACCGATATGAGGGTCAGCCCGGCGATGTAGATGTCCCAGAACCCGCTCGTGAACTGGCTCATTTGGATTCCCCGTCGTTCTCGTCGAACACCAGGCGCGCATCCTGCTCGAAGCGCTCGCGCCGCGAGGGGCCGTACGCCCACCAGACGATGCCGAGAAAGGTGCCGAACGCGAGCAGCGTAACGATGTTCCTCAATGTATTGATATCCATTGCCCGTCCCTCAGTTGGATTTCTTCAGCGCGGTGCCCAGCACCTGCAGGTAGGAAATGAGCGCGTCCATTTCGCTCTTGCCCTTGAGCTCGGCCTGCGCCGCGGCGATCTGCTCGTCCGGGTACGGCACGCCCACCAGGCGCAGCGCGCGCATCTTGGCCTCGATGTCGGCCGCGTTGGCCGGTGCACCAGCCAGCCAGGTGTAGGCCGGCATGTTCGACTCGGGCACGACGTCCCTCGGATTGTTGAGGTGGATGCGGTGCCATTCATCCGAGTAGCGTCCGCCCACGCGGTGCAGGTCCGGACCGGTGCGCTTGGAGCCCCACTGGAACGGGTGGTCGTATACGAACTCGCCGGCGGTCGAGTAGTGCCCGTAGCGCTCGACCTCGGCGCGCAGCGGCCGGATCATCTGCGAATGGCAGTTGTAGCAGCCTTCGCGGATGTAGACGTCGCGCCCGGTAAGCTGCATTGCCGTATAGGGTTTGAGGCCGGCCACCGGTTCGGTGACCGATTTCTGGAACGACAGCGGGACGATCTCGACGAGGCCGCCGACGCTGACCACCAGGATAACGAGGACGATCAGCAGCGCCTGGTTGCGCTCGATCATGTCGTGGGTAAGTTTCATCGCTCGATCCTTGTTGTTATCAGGCGTGTGCCAGGCTTGCTGCATGGGCGGGCGCGGGAATCGGCGCGTCCACGGGCTGGTTGCCGATCGCGGTCTTGGCGACGTTGTAGGCCATGATCAGCATCCCGGACAGGTACAGCACCCCACCCAGCAGCCTGACCGCGTAGTAGGGATAGGTCGCCTTGACGCTCTCCACGAAGGTGTAGGTGAGCGAACCGTCGGCACCCACCGCCCTCCACATGAGGCCCTGCATGACCCCGGCGATCCACATCGCCGCGATGTACAGGACGATCCCGATGGTCGCGACCCAGAAGTGGATGTTGATGAGGCGCACCGACCACATTTCCTTCTGGCCGAACAGGCGCGGGATCAGGTAGTAGATCGATCCAATCGAGACCAGGCCCACCCAGCCGAGCGCCCCGCTGTGCACGTGCCCGATCGTCCAGTCCGTGTAGTGGGACAGGGCGTTGACCGTCTTGATGGACATCATCGGCCCCTCGAACGTGGACATGCCGTAGAACGACAGCGAGACGACGAGGAACTTGAGGATCGGGTCCTCGCGCAGTTTGTGCCACGCCCCGGACAAGGTCATCATGCCGTTGATCATCCCGCCCCAGGAGGGCGCGAGCAGGATCAGCGAGAAGATCATGCCGATCGACTGGGCCCAGTCAGGCAGCGCGGTGTAGTGCAGGTGGTGGGGGCCGGCCCACATGTAGGTGAAGATCAGCGCCCAGAAGTGGACCACCGACAGCCTGTACGAGTAGACCGGGCGCCCGGCCTGCTTGGGGATGAAGTAGTACATCATCCCGAGGAATCCGGCGGTGAGGAAGAAACCCACGGCGTTGTGGCCGTACCACCACTGCACCATCGCGTCCTGCGCGCCGGCGTAGACCGAGTAGGATTTCCAGAACGTCACCGGCACCGCCGCGCTGTTGACGATGTGGAGCAGCGCCACCGTGATGATGAAAGCCCCGAAGAACCAGTTGGCGACGTAGATGTGCTCGACCTTGCGCTTGTAGAGGGTCCCGAAGAACACGATCGCGTAGGACACCCAGACCACTGCGATGAGGATGTCGATCGGCCACTCGAGTTCGGCGTATTCCTTGGAGGTCGTGATGCCGAGCGGGAGCGTGACCGCCGCGAGGACTATGACCGCCTGCCAGCCCCAGAACGTGAACGCCGCCAGCCCGTCGGAGAAGATCCGCGCGTGACAGGTGCGCTGGACCACGTAGTAACTCGTCGCGAACAGGGCGCAGCCCCCGAAAGCGAAGATCACCGCGTTGGTGTGGAGCGGACGCAATCGGCCGTAGGACAGCCACGCCTGGTTGAAATTGAGCTCGGGCCAGATCAGCTGGGCGGCGATGATCACGCCGACGAGCATGCCCACGATCCCCCAGACTACGGTCATGACGGCGAACTGCCGGACGACCTTGTAGTTGTACGTTGTTTCCGCTTGCATGGAGTTGGTCCCTGTTAGCCGCACGCACGCCCGTGCCAGTGGCCATGCTAGGGAAACAGGAACAGGCGGTTTTGACCCAGATCAACCCGCCGGTTTTTTCAGGGCTTGTCGTCGTCGTCGAGTAGGTCCAGGCCCGGGCGATCGAGATCGTCGAACTGCCCGGAATGCAGGGCGAGCCAGAACACCCAGCCGATCAGCACGACCAGCACGACCGACACGGG
>JANNYI010000447.1:0-4418 GCA_031410015.1 Betaproteobacteria bacterium
GCCGCGCTCGCACCGGAGTTGGAAATCATCGCTCCGTGGCGGATGGAAAAGTTTCGCCAGCTCTTTCCCGGCGAACTGCAAGTTGGCAATATAGGTCTCGCGCATCTTTCCTTCGCCCACGCCGCGAGGCTTGAGCCCCGCCTACGGTAGAATCGACGTCCGCCTCGCTCCGGACGGCTTTCCGCCTCACCGCCGCCTGCACATGTCCACGCTGACCATTGCCCTCGCCAAGGGCCGCATCCTCGACGAAACGCTGCCGCTCTTCGCGCAGGCGGGGATCGTCTCGGTCGACGATCCGGAAACCTCGCGCAAGCTGGTGCTGGCCACCAATCGCGTCGACGTGCGGTTCCTGGCCGTGCGCCCCACCGACGTGCCCACCTATGTCCAGTACGGCGCCGCGGATGCCGGGGTCGCGGGCAAGGACGTGCTGCTCGAGCACGGCGGCGAGGGCCTCTACCAGCCGCTCGACCTCGGCATCGGCCGCTGCCGGCTCGTGGTCGCCACGCGCCGCTCGTGCGACTGGTCGGCAATGATGCAGCGTGGCGGGCGCATCCGCGTGGCCACCAAGTACGAGCGCACCGCGCGCGAGCACTTTGCCGCCAAGAGCATGCATGTCGACGTGATCAAGCTCTACGGCTCGATGGAACTGGCGCCGCTGGTGGGCCTTGCCGACGCGATCGTCGACCTCGTGTCCACTGGCAACACGCTCAAGGCCAATGACCTCGTCGTGGTGGAGGACATCATGCCGATCTCGTCCAGGCTGATCGTCAATCCCGGCGCGTTGAAGCTCAAGCGGGCGTTGGTGCAGCCGCTGATCGAGGCCCTGGCCGCCGCCGCGGCTGCCGGCAGCGCGCACCTGCATTCCGGCGCGGCGGCCTGACATGGCGCCGCTGACCATGCGCCGCCTCGATGCGGCGGACCCCGGTTTCGATCGCGCGCTGGAGACGCTGATCGCGTTCGAGAGCGCGCAGGACGCAGGCGTGGATGCCACGGTGGCGGCGATCATTGCCGACGTGCGCGCCCGCGGCGACGTCGCGGTGCTCGAATTCACGCGCAAATTCGACCGCCTGGACGCGACCAGCGTGGCCGCGCTCGAGATTTCCAATGCCGACATGGCACACGCGTATGCGTCGTTGCCGGCGGCACCGCGCGCGGCGCTCGCCGCCGCCGCGCACCGCGTGCGCACCTTTCACGAGCGGCAGAAGTCTGCCGGCTGGAGCTTCACCGAAGCGGACGGCACCGAGCTTGGCCAACGGGTCACGCCGCTCGACCGCGCCGGCATCTACGTCCCCGGCGGCAAGGCCGCGTACCCGTCGTCGGTACTGATGAACGCGATTCCCGCCACGGTGGCCGGCGTGCGCGAGATCATCATGGTGGTGCCTACACCCGACGGCGTGCGCAACCCGCTGGTGCTGGCCGCCGCCCACCTGGCCGGCGTCACGCGCGCCTTCACGATCGGCGGCGCGCAGGCGGTGGCCGCGCTGGCCTACGGCACGGCAACCGTGCCGGCCGTCGACAAGATCTGCGGGCCGGGCAATGCGTATGTCGCGGCGGCGAAACGGCGCGTGTTCGGCGCGGTGGGCATCGACATGGTGGCCGGCGTGTCGGAGATCCTGATCATTGCCGACGGCTCCGCCAACCCTGACTGGATCGCGGCCGATCTCTTTTCGCAGGCGGAGCACGACGAGATGGCGCAGGCGATCCTGCTGTCGCCCGACGCCGCGCTGCTGGACGCGGTCGAAACGAGCGCGGCGCGCCTGCTGGACGAAATGCCGCGCGCCGCCATCATTCGCGCCTCGCTGGCCGGCCGTGGCGCGCTGGTCCGCACGCGCGACCTGGCGCAAGCCTGCGCGATCGCCAACCGGATCGCGCCGGAACACCTCGAGCTGGCGGTGGCGGATCCGGAGGCGCTGCTGCCCCAGATCCGGCACGCCGGCGCGATCTTCATGGGCCACCACGCGTCGGAGGCGCTGGGCGACTACTGCGCGGGGCCCAACCACGTGCTGCCCACCGGACGCACGGCGCGGTTTTCCTCGCCGCTGGGCGTGTACGATTTCGAAAAGCGCACGAGCGTGCTGCGAGTGACGCAGGCGGGGGCGCAGACACTCGGCCCGATCGCGGCCGAGCTGGCGCGTGGCGAAGGACTGCCGGCGCACGCGCGATCGGCGGAGCTGCGTCTGGCCACCGGAAAAGGGGAGGCGTAATGGCAAAGATCATCGCGATGTACGGGCAGCCGGCGGATCCCGCGGCCTTCGACCGCTACTATTATTCGACGCACGTGCCGCTGGCCAAGACCGTGCCGGGCCTGCGCAACTACGAGGTGACCACGGGGATCGTGATGACGCCCACGGGCCCGTCGCCGTGGCACCTGGTGGCCACGCTCACCTTCGACTCGATGGCGGCGGTGCAGGTGGCGCTGGCGTCCCCCGAAGGGCAGGCCACCGCGGCGGACCTCGGCAATTTCGCCACCGGCGGCGTCGACCTGCTGCTGGCCGATACGCGCGAGCTATGAACGATCCACGCCCACCGCGCAACCCCGCTGTCGCCGCTGCCGCCGCCGCCCGCGTGCAGGCGGTCGTGCGTCCGGAGATCCGCGCGATCGCGGCGTACCCCGTGGCCAAGGCCGACGGCATGATCAAGCTCGACGCCAACGAAAATCCGCATGGCCTTTCCGCCGAAGGGCGCGCCCGCATGGCGGCGGCCGTGGCCAACGTGCCGGTCAACCGCTATCCCGACGGCGGCGGCGACGCGGTCAAGGCGGCGCTGCGCCGCCATCTGCAGCTCGACCCCGAAGCCGCGCTGGTGCTGGGCACCGGTGCGGACGAGCTGCTGCAGCTGATCACGGCCGTGATCGCGCGGCCGGGCGCGGTCGTGCTGGCGCCCGATCCCACGTTCGTGATGTATCGCCTCTATGCGCTCTTTGCCAACCTGCGCTATGTCGGCGTGCCGCTGCGGGCCGACTTCACGCTGGACATCGACGCGATGCTGGCCGCCATCGCGAGCGAGCAGCCCGCGCTGATATGGCTGCCGTCGCCCAACAATCCCACCGGCAACGCGTTCGCGGCCGCCGATATCGAGCGGATCATCCGCGCCGCGCCCGGGCTCGTGGTGCTGGATGAGGCCTACCAGGCGTTTGCCGACGATACGTTCCTGCCGCGCGTGCTCGACTTCCCCAACCTGGTGCTGGTGCGCACGCTGTCCAAGGTGGGGATGGCCGGGATCCGGCTCGGGTACGCCGTGGGCCATCCGGCGTGGATCGGCGAGATCGACAAGGTGCGCTCGCCCTACAACGTCAATGCACTCACCCAGGCCGTAGTGCCGGTGCTGCTCGAGCATGCCGCCGAGCTGGACGACCAGGTGCTGCTGATCCGCCGCGAACGCGAGCGCGTGATGGCGGCGCTGCGCGCGCTGCGCCGGGTGACCGTCCATCCCACGCACGCCAATTTCTTCGTGATCCGGGTGCCGGACGCGCCGCACTGGTTTGCGACCTTGCGCGACGCGGGCATACTGGTCAAGAATCTGCACGGCGCCCATCCGCTGCTGGACCACTGCCTGCGAATCACCGTGGGAACCGCTTCCGAAAATGATGCCTTGCTGACTGCCCTCGAACGCTACGCATGAATGCACCCACCGAATTCGTCCCCCGCAGCGCCACCGTCGAGCGCAACACGGCGGAAACGCAGATCAGGGTCGACATCGACCTCGACGGCACCGGCCGCGCCGACCTTGCCACCGGCGTGCCGTTCCTCGACCACATGCTCGACCAGATCGCGCGTCACGGCATGGTGGATCTCACCGTGCGCGCCACCGGCGACCTGCACATCGACGGCCACCACACGGTCGAGGACATCGGCATCACGCTGGGCCAGGCGTTTCGCGCCGCCATCGGCGACAAGAAGGGCATCGTCCGCTACGGCCATGCCTACGTGCCGCTGGACGAGGCGCTGTCGCGCGTGGTGATCGACCTCTCCGGCCGGCCGGGGCTCGAATTCCACGTGCCGTTCACGCGCGCAATGATTGGCACCTTCGACGTCGACCTCGCGCACGAATTCTTCCAGGGCTTCGTCAATCATGCGCAGGTCACGTTGCATGTGGACAACCTGCGCGGCGACAACGCCCATCACCAGGCCGAGACGGTGTTCAAGGCCTTCGCCCGCGCGCTGCGCATGGCGGCCACGCGCGATCCGCGCGCCGCCGGCGTGCTGCCGTCGACCAAGGGTTCGCTCTAACGTTTCTTCCGGGTTTCGAGATGATCGTCGTTGTCGACTACGGCATGGGCAACCTGCGCTCGGTGGCCAAGGCGCTGCAGCACGTCGCGCCGCAGCGCGATGTGCGCGTGGCCGCCGACGCCGCCACCATCTTCGCCGCCGAGCGGGTGGTGCTGCCTGGACAAAGCGCGATGCCCGATTGCATGCGCG
>JANNYI010000448.1:0-6961 GCA_031410015.1 Betaproteobacteria bacterium
CGGCGGCGGGCGTACGCGTGCCCCGGCCCTACAATTTTCACGAAGGCGTGCTGCTGATGGAACTCGTCGCCGACGAGCATGGCGAAGCGGCCCCGCGCCTCAACGATCTCGACTTCACGCCGGAGCTGGCGCGCGCGCATCACGCGAGCCTGATTCGCGAGGTGGTACGGATGCTCTGTGCCGGCGTCATTCATGGCGACCTCTCCGAATTCAACATCCTGGTCGGCGCCGACGGGCCGGTGATCATCGACCTGCCGCAGGCGGTGGATGCGGCCGGCAACAATCACGCGCAGCGAATGCTCCTGCGCGATGTGGCCAACCTGCGCAACTATTTCGGCCGTTACGCGCCCGAGCTGCTCGTCACCGATTACGGTCGCGAAATCTGGGCGCTGTTCGAAGCGGGCAAACTGGCACCCGACTCGCCGCTCACCGGCCGCTTCGAGCGCGTGGAGAAGGCGGTCGACCTGGACAGCGTGATGCAGGAAATCGAGGACGCGCGATTCGAGGATGCGGCCCGCCGGTTGCGCATGCAGGACGCCACCTAGGCCCGCGCGCGGCGGCTTGCCGCGCAATGTCCTCGCCCGACCGGGCCTTGACAGCAAACGTCCGGCTCTTGCCATTTTGTATGCTACATTCTGGTGAATACCAGCGACCTCCGTCCGCCGATCGCTCTCCAAACCACTGCTTTCCCCATGCTAACGGCATACGGAACGTGGCGCACTTTTCCTCAAATAATCATAAATGTGAGGAATCTAGCTCAAGTGCCGAATTAATACCAAAACCCCTGCATTTCACCCGAATGGGAAGAGTCTTGCCAGAACCGACGTTGCCGGTTCCCGGGCTTCACCTTGCAAGCCGCATCAGCGTTAATCCCCAACTTGTTGATCTGTTGGGTTCGTTGCAATGCGAAACCGGTTGTTTTCGGCGTATCTCTGCGATACATTCGATTTGTACCTTACAGCGCCGCCTAGTCCCGTAGTCGGCGTTCACCTTCGAACCAAGGCACCGGCAACTCATCCAAAGGGCACAACCATGAACGCGTTCGTCTCCTCCGCATTGCTCTCGCAGCGCAGTTCCAGCGATGTCATCGAGCACCTCGACGGCACCGCGAATTTCGCCATTTCGTCGCAGCTGTCGTTTCGCTACGAGCGTGAGCGGGCGCTGCTGACGACGCTGTGGGATCCGCGCGGCGTGCCTTGCTTCAACCCCGAACTGCTGCATGACCTCGAGCGTGGCAGCCAGGCGATCGAGGGCTATTTCAGCGGCGCGGAAGCCCGCCATCCGCTGCGCCACATCATCGTCCGCTCGGCCGTGCAGAACGTGTTCTGCGCCGGTGGCGACCTCGGTTACTTCCTGCGGCTCATCACCACGCAGGATCGCGCGCGACTCACCGAATATGCGCGCGCCGCCGTCAACGTGACGTATCGCAACTACACCGCCCACGACCTGTCGGGCGTGACGACCATCGCGCTGCTCGAAGGTGACGCGCTGGGCGGCGGTTTCGAATCGGCTCTGTCGTGCGACATCGTGATCGCGGAAAAGCACGTCAAGGCGGGCTTCCCCGAGGTGCTCTTCAACATGTTCCCCGGCATGGGCGGCCTGTCCTTCCTCTCCCGCCGCGTGGGGCGCCAGACCGCCAACCAGCTGTCGCGTACCGGGCGCCTCTACTCGGCGCAGGAGCTGTTCGAGATGGGCGTCATCGACCAGGTGGTCGACACCGGCGAGGCCCCCGAAGCGGCCGCGCGACTCATCCGCACCCGCGGCGAGCAGTACGGCGCACATTCGGCGATGAACTCGGTCGACCGGATGCTGAATCCCGTCACGCTCTCCGAACTCACCGACATCGTACGGCTGTGGGTCGATTGCGCGATGCAGATGACGCCGCGCAGCATCGAGTGGATGCGCCGCCTGCACCAGCAGCAGCTCGCCGCGTTCGGCCGTCCGCTGGAAGTGGCGCCGTACGACGACCGCGTCGCTGCGTGAAGCACCAGGAATCTGCGGCAATCAAACGGAATACCAAGTCCGGATAACATTGCGCATGTCGATCGAACGAACATGGAGTGGGAATGCGGCGACGGGTTGCAGTGACCGGCATGGGGGTCGTGTGTCCGCTCGGCGGCGCGGTGGAAGCCGTCTGGGCGAGCGTCATGGCCGGCCGCTCGGCGATCGCACCGCGAACCTTCACCAACGCCGCCACGGGCTCGACGCTCACCGTGCCGGCAGCAAGCATCCCCGATGCGGCGCTGCGGCCGGTGCCGAAGTCCGACCTCGCGTGGTCCGATCGTTTCGGTCGTCTCGCGCTGATGGCGGCCGCCGACGCGGTGACCGATGCCGGCCTGCAGTTCGAGCGCGAGGATCGCAGCCGGATCGGCGTCAGCTCGGGCACCTGCATGGGCGGGATCACCGAGACGGAGGTCGGTTTCAACGCCATCTACCTGCGCCATCGTCCCAAGGTTCATCCATTCACGGTCCTGCGCACGATGTATAACGCGCCCACCGCGCTGGTCGCGGCGGCGCATCGACTCACCGGACCGGCACTCGCGTACAGCACCACGTGCTCGTCGTCGTCGGTGGCCATCGGCGAGGCCGCGCGGCAGATCCGGCACGGCTATGCCGACGTGATGATCGCCGGCGGCGCGGAGTCGCTTCTCACCTACTCCGCCATCAACTGCTGGTACTCCGCGCAATTGCTGGCGCCGCTGCACGAGGATCCCGCGCAAAGCTGCCGTCCCTTCGACGCCACGCGCAACGGCACCGTGCTGGGCGAGGGCGCGGCCTACGTCGTGCTGGAGGACTGGGACCATGCGGTGGCGCGTGGCGCGCGCATATACGCCGAACTCGCGGGCTATGGCTGCAGTGCCGACGTGGACCACCTCACGCAGCCCTCGGTCGAAGGCCAGGCGAGTTCGATGCGGCTGGCACTGGCCGATGCCGGCATCGACGGTCGCGCGGTCGGTTACGTCAACGCGCACGGCACCGCCACGCGGCTCAATGACGAAGTGGAAACGAGCGCCATCAAACGGGTGTTCGGCAGCCATGCGCCGCAACTCGCCGTCAGTTCGACCAAGTCCATGGTGGGACACCTGGTCGGCGCCGCGGGCGCCATGGGTCTCCTGATGTGCGTCAAGGCCGTGGCCACCGCGCAGGTGCCGCCCACCGCCAGCCTGCGCCACCCCGACCCCGAATGCGACCTCGACTACGTCCCGGATGCCGGCCGCAGCGCGCCGCAATTGCGCGCCGCGATCAGCAACGCATTCGGCTTCGGCGGCACGGCGGCGAGCCTCGTGGTCGTGAAGTGCCCGTGAACGCGAATTCGGCGCGGAGCTAGCGTGGAGGACACGGTCTACTGGTCGCAGCAACGCAAGGCGGTACGGGCGCTGCTGCGCCCGTTCGCCCGGCCAGATTTCTCCCGCGCGCTGCCGCTCCTGCTGCTCGACCTCGGCCTCTACATCGGCGCAATGGTCGCCGTCGTCATGCTCCCCGGCGCGGGTTGGAAACTGCTGGCCTCGATTGTCGCCGGCATCGCCATCGCCCGGTTGTTCGTGCTGGGGCATGACGCCTGCCACCAGGCACTGACCCCGTCGCGGCGCGCCAACGCGTGGATCGGACGGCTCGTGTTCCTGCCTTCGCTGACGTGCTACAGCCTGTGGGGTGCGGGTCACAATCTGGCCCACCACGGCTTCACGGGGCTGCGGGGCCAGGACATGGCATGGGCGCCGCTGTCGCCCGAGGCCTACCTCGCGCAGTCGCGTGGTGCCCGCTGGCTCTACCGGGCGTATCGCTCGTGGTGGGGCGCCGGCCTGTATTACGGCCACGACATCTGGTGGCGGCAGCAGTTCTTCCCGCGCGGCAAGGTCCGGCGCATCTTCACACTCGACTCATGGCTGGTGACGATCTTTCTGGCGACGGAGATCGGGTCGCTGGCGTGGATCGCGCATGCCAGCGGACAATCGCCATGGCTGCTGATCGGCCTCGGCGCGGCGCTGCCATTTGCCGTATGGCTGTGGATGGCAGGCTTCGTGTTCTATCTTCACCACACGGACGAAACCGCGCGCTGGTTCGACGACCCGGTGGAATGGCGCGCCGCGCAGCCCAATCTCGACGGCACGCACGGCACGCGCCTGCCGCTGCGCCTGGACCTGCTGCTCCACCACGCGCTCGAACACACGGCGCACCACGTCAATCCCGCAATCCCGTGCTATCGGCTGGCCGCGGCCCAGCGTGCGCTCGAAGCGGCGTATCCAGCGGCGGTGCCCATGCGGCCTGTGAGCTGGCGACGCTATGTGGCCATCACCCGAACTTGCCAGCTCTATGACAGCCGCGATCACCGCTGGGTCACGTTTGCCGAACTCGAGTCGGTACCCGTTGCGGCCGGCTCGCGTTAGACTCGTGATTTCCAACGACTGCAGATGACCATGAACCGCAACGAAGAAATTCTCTCGGTGGTGCGCCAGTTCGTCGAGGACCTCGGGCAGGACCCGTCCAAGATCGTCCCCAGCGCGCACTTAAGCGAACTGGGCATCGACTCGCTGCACGCGGTCGATCTCGTCTTTCGCTTCGAGGAGCATTTCGAGATCGACGTCCCGATGGAGCGCTTCCGCGCCACCACCGTGGCGGAAGCCGTTGCCTTCATCGACGGGCTGCTGCAGCATCCGCCTGGCGCACACCCGCCCGCCTGACGCTTCCCGGTGCCGCGCGGCTAGCGCGGATTGCGGTTGGAAATCCGGCCTTCCTGCAACAGCGCCGACACCGCGGACTTGGTGAGTGCCGTGGTCGTGGCCAGTTCCGCGAGCGCGGCCGCGGCATCCGAATCGGGCGCGGACGACAGGTAGTTGCGCATGCTCTTGGCGTTGGCGGCAAGTGCGATGGCGCCGATGCTGGCACTCGTGCCGTCGATCTTGTGCAGCGCGTCGCGCGCCACGCGCATGTTGCCCTCCGCCACGGCCTTACTGAGCTCGGCCACGGCCGCATCGAGATCGTCGAACGTGGCCACGGTGTATTGCTGCAGGAAATTCTTGTCGTGGTTGGCAATGCGCCGCAGTGCTTCGATGCGTTCGGGGTCGACCAGCACCAGCGACGCGGGCTCGCGCGCCTGGCGCGCAGGCGAATCGGAAGGTGTGGTTGCCACCAATGGCGACGCAGGCGCAGCGGCAGCGGGCTCGATCCGGTCGGCCGGCAGCGATGGGCGGCTGATGTCGGTGGTCGCCTGCCGCACCTGCGCGCCCGCCATCAACCGTTCGATGGCCGCGATGAGATGGGCGCTGGTGACGGGTTTCGTCAGGTAGTCGTTGGCCCCTGCCTCGAGGCTTTCCTGCTGCGCGACCGGGGTGGCATCGGCCGAGAGGATGATCACCGGCAGGCGCTGGCCCGTGCCGATCTCGCCGGCGCGATAGAGCTTGATCACGTCGGGCCCCGACATCTCCGGCATGTTGAGGTCGAGGATCGCGAGGTCGAAGCCCCCCTGCGCCATCATGTCGTAGGCCTGGTCGCCGCGCTCGGCCAGCTGCACCGCATGGCCGGCATCGGTGAGGATGCGCGCCAGCAGCAGCTGGTTGCTGGGGTTGTCGTCGGCAAGCAGGATGGTGAGCGCGCGACTGACGTTGACGACCGGCGCAGGCACGTCGTCGGGAACCACCGCGCGGCGGTGCACCAGCGCAGCCAGTTGCGTATGCAGCGCTTCCCGCGCGACGTCCGGGGCCAGCAGCGCCGCCGCGCCGCTGCGCAGCAGCGCACCGGCCTGCGTGGGCGTGGTCACGCTGGTCACCACCAGCCACGGGCAGATGAGGCCCGCGCGATCGCGCAACAGCTCGTCGGTATAGAGGGCGGCTTCCGCTACCGGCAGCACCAGGAGCGCGGCGAGATAGCGTTCGGGGTCGAATGGCGGCGGCTGCTGCGCCACGGTTTCCGCGGCCACGGGGGTCAGTCCCAGCGTGACCAGCTTGCGCATCAGTTCGTCGCGCCCGGGTTCGCTGCGCCCCACCACCAGCACCGCGCGGCAGTTGGCGTCCCAATCCGGACGTGCAATCCCCGCCGTCGGCGGCGCCAGCGGCAACTCGACCCAGAACGTCGACCCCTGCCCGGGCGCGCTGTGCACGCCGATCGCGCCCCCCATCAGCAGCACGAGATCGTGGGCGATCGAGGTACCAAGGCCGGTACCGCCATAGCGGCGCGTGGCCGATTCGTCCACGCGAACGAACCGCTCGAACAGCGTTTCCTGCTTGTCGAGCGGGATGCCGATGCCCGTATCGATGACTTCGAAGCGCACGCCCGCGGCGCACGGCTCCACCCGCAACGTCACGCCGCCCTTCGGCGTGAACTTCAATGCGTTGTTGACGAGATTGCCCAGCACATGTTGCAGATGCGAAGGGTCGCCGACGACGGCGGCGGGAAGATCCGGGTCGAGCGCCAGCGACCATGCGAGCCGCTTGGCCTCGGCCTGCGGCCGCACCAGTGCGTCGAGTTGCCATAGGAAGAAACGGAGATTGAAGAGGCGCGATTCCGCGCGCTCGGCGCCGGCCTCGAGCTTGCTCATCTGCAGAATGGCGTCCACCGACGCCTTGAGCGTGGCGATCGCGCTGCCGAGCGAGCCCACCAGTTCCTTTTCGTCGGGTGCCAGGCGCCGCCGCGTCAGCAGGTCGTATACGGCGAACACGCCGGTGAGAGGCGTGCGCAGTTCGTGGCTCACGTTGGCCACGAAGCGGCTTTTCGCATTCGATAGCTGCACCGCTGCATCCTTCTGCGCGGTGAGGCGCGACAGCAGCACCAGCACGTAGAGCGGGATCGTGGCCAGCACGAGGCCGAAGCCGATACCGATGGAACGATGCTGGGCCCAGAAGGGAACGAAGAGGAGCAGGAGGGAGAAACAGAACAGCGACAGCCAGTAGGCGGCCATCAGGTAGCGTGGGCCGAAGCGGAAGCCATTGCCCACGGTGACCCAGAGATAAAGGCCGACCAGGGATAC
>JANNYI010000449.1:0-8711 GCA_031410015.1 Betaproteobacteria bacterium
GGCCGAGTTGTCCACGCATGAAAACCAGCGCGTAACCAAGGCGCTCAACGACGCATTGCAGGCGGCGCTTACCGGCACCAAGCCGGCGGAGCAGGCGCTGAAGGATGCGCAGCGCGAGTCGGAGCGCATTCTGCGCGCGTACAAGAAATAGCGTGCTTCACGCAGGAGGGCGGCGTCGCGGCGCCCTCCTGTCCATCGAGTCGCTGTCCGCGATGTCCAAGGATCGCTGCGAGCCCGTCGCATGACCCGCACCTCCCAATGGATCCACGGCTGGTTGCTGCTGCTGCCGGCGATGGCGCTGCTCGCGCTGTTCACGCATTACCCGGCGGTGGCAACCCTCTGGCACAGTTTCTTCTCCACGCCCAAGGGCAGCCGTCCAGTCGTGTTCGTGGGCATCGACAACTATCGGCAGCTGCTGGACGACCCCATCTTCTGGCAGAGCCTGTCGAACAATTTCTGGTACGCCGTGTGGACCATACCGGTGTCCATCGTGATCGCGCTGCTGATGGCGGTGTGGGTCAACGACCGCATCGCCGGTCGTGGATTCCTGCGGCTCGCCTATTTCACGCCGACCGTGCTGCCGATGATCGCCGTGGCCAACATCTGGCTCTTCTTCTACACGCCCGAATACGGCTTGCTCGAACGCTTCCTGGGCGCGTTCGGCGCCGGCAGCCATAACTGGCTGGGCAGCAAGGGCACGGCGCTTCCCGCGCTGATGGTGGTGACGATCTGGAAGGAGGCCGGCTTCTTCATGATCTTCTACCTGGCCGCGCTGCAGTCGATGTCGCCCAGCCTCAAGGAGGCCGGCGCCATCGAAGGCGCGTCGCGCTGGTACTTCTTCCGCCGCGTGACGTTTCCGCTGCTGATGCCCACCACGCTCTTCGTGCTGGTCAACGCGATCATCAATGCGTTCCGCCTGGTCGACCACGTGTTCGTGATGACGCGCGGGGGGCCGGACAATGCGACGGCACTGCTGCTGTACTACGTCTATGAAATCGGGTTCCGCTTCTGGGACTCGGCCTATGCCGCGGCGCTGACGGTGGTGCTGCTGGCGCTGCTGGGGCTGGTCGCGCTGGCGCAGTTCTTCTTCCTCGAGCGCAAGGTGCATTACCAATGAGCGCAGCGCAGAGGGCCGATCGGGTGAGTCTTGCCGGCGCCACCGCCATTCGTTCGGTGCCGAGCGCCACGCGCGTGCTCGAGACTGGAGCGGCGTGGCTGCTCGGCCTCCTGTGGGTGCTGCCGCTGCTCTATGCGTTCTGGACCGCCTTTCATCCGGCCGAGTTCTCCACGCGCTTCGAGCTGCTGGCCCCGCTGACGCTCGACAACTTCGCCAAGGCGTGGAGCGCCGCGCCGTTCGCCCGCTATTTCTTCAACACCGTCGTTCTGGTCACGATGGTGCTGGCGGCACAGATGGTGCTCACTACACTGGCTGCCTACGCGTTCGCGCGCTTCGAGTTTCCCGGACGCGACGTACTCTTTGCTCTGGTGCTGGTGCAGCTGATGGTGATGCCCGATGTGCTCATCGTCGAGAATTACCGGACGATGAGTTGGCTGGGCCTCAAGGACACGATCCTCGCGATCGGCCTGCCGTACATGGCCTCCGCGTTCGGCATCTTCCTGTTGCGGCAGACCTTCAAGACGGTTCCGCGCGAGCTGGACGAGGCGGCGCGGATGGAAGGCTGCACGCCGCTGCAGGTGCTGTGGAAGGTCTACGTGCCGCTGGCTCGGCCCACCTACCTCGCCTATGCGCTGGTCAGCGTCAGCTACCACTGGAACAACTTCCTGTGGCCGCTCATCATCACCAATTCAGTGGAATCGCGGCCGGTCACCGTGGGGCTGCAGGTGTTTTCGGCCACCGACCAGGGCATCGACTGGTCGATCATCACGGCAGCAACCCTGCTGACCACCGCGCCGCTGCTGGTGGCCTTCCTCCTTTTTCAGCGGCAATTCGTGCAATCGTTCATGCGGGCCGGGATCAAATGAAACTCATCACCTGGAACATCCAGTGGTGCCGTGGCGTGGACTTGAAGGTCGATGCCGCGCGCGTGGTGGCGCATGCGAAGAAGCTCGCCGACTTCGACGTGCTGTGCCTACAGGAGGTGGCCGACAACTTTCCGCACCCGCGCCTCACCGGCGCCACGGACGTGGACCAGTTCGCGGAGCTTGCGTCATTGCTTCCCGGCTACACGGCCATCCCGGGGATTGCGGTCGACCATCCCGGTGACAACGGGCGACGGCGGCGCTTCGGCAACATGATCCTCACGCGCCTGCCCGTCCTGCAGGTGTTTCGCCACCTGCTGCCCTATCCCGCGGACCAGGATGTCTCCGGGATGCCGCGCATCGCCGTCGAAGCGGTAGTGGAGGCTTCGTTCGGGCCGGTGCGCGTTGTCACCACGCACCTCGAGTACTACTCGCTGAAGAAACGCTCCGCGCAGGTGGAGGCGTTGCGCGCGCTGTATGCGGAGGGCAGCGGCTTTGCACGCGACCCGCGCTCGACCGGTTACGACGGCGGACCCTACGAGACGCTGCCGCGCCCGGCCGCCACCGTCATCACCGGGGATTTCAACCTCGAGCCGGACGACCCGCTGCACGCGCGCATGACCGCCCCGTTTGCCGATGGCACGCCCCCGCTCTTCGATGCGTGGGAGCTGGCACACCCCGGTGTCCCGCACCCGCCGACCATGAACATCTTCGTCAAGGTGAAGCCGGACGATCCGCTGCTGCATTGCGACTTCATCTTCGTCAGCGACGACCTGCGCCCGCGGGTGCGCGGGGTGGCGGTGGACATCGAGACGCAGGTGTCCGATCACCAGCCGGTGACGCTCACGCTCGGCTGAGCCGCCGCGCGGCTCCCGGCGCCGCCCGCGCGATGTGGAGGGGGCAGGCCGGATACAATATCGGGTTGGTCGACGCCGGCGCGCTCCCGCTGCCGGCGCTGCCACGCGCCACGACCCGAACTTGACCTCCGCCATCCCCACTGCCGCCCCCCTCACCTTCACCGGCGAGCGCTTCCTGCCGGAAGTCCGCGGTGCGATCTGGTACGAGCATTGGCACCGCTATGCCGTGGCTGCCGCGCTCGCCGCGGGCAAGCGGGTGCTCGACGCGGCCTCCGGCGAGGGTTACGGCAGTTTCCTGCTGGCGCGCGATGCGGCCAGCGTCGTCGGCGTGGACGTGTCCGCCGATGCCGTTGCCCATGCGCGGCAGCGCTATGCGCGGGCCAACCTGCGCTTCGAGGCGGCGTCGGTGACGACGTTGCCGCTGCCGGACGCCAGCATCGACCTCGTGGTGTCCTTCGAGACCATCGAGCACCTGACGGCGCAGGCGCCCATGCTGGCCGAGTTCCGCCGCGTGCTGGCGCCCGATGGGGTGCTGCTGATCTCGTCGCCCAATCGCCCCGTCTACAACGAAGGCGGCGGCATCGACAACCACTTTCATGTCCGCGAGCTCGACCGCGCCGAGCTTGCCGCATTGCTGGCGCCCGCATTCCCGGCGCAGGCGTGGTATGCGCAGCGCGTGATCGCGCAATCCGTGTTGTGGTCCGAAGGCGCTTCGTCCGCCCCCAACGCATTCCTCGCACTGGCCGCCGACGCGGTACACGTTGCCAGGGCGCCCGCGCCGCCGATGTATTTCATCGTGGTGGCCGCCGCCGCGGGCGTGGCGTTGCCCGCATTGCCGGCGCTGTCGCTGTTCGATGACGGCGAACTTGCGTTGTGGCACGACTACGCACGCACGCTGCTGCACGAAAAGCAGCTGGTGTGGGACGAACTCGACGCGCGCAAGATTGCGCAGGATCGACTCGAGCAGTTGATTGCGGTCACCAACGCCCTGGCCAGCGAGCGGCAGGCCGGCGCGGCGCGGGCCGATCGCATCGCGGCGCTGGAAGAGGCATTGGCGCATACGCAGACCAGCGCGCAACGCGCACTGGACGATGCACACGCGACGATCGCGCGCGAGACACAGGCGCGGCTGCAGAGCATGGCCGCCCACGCCGGCGAGCAGGCCGCGCATGCGGCCACGCAGGCGCAGCTCCGGTATCGCGAGTCACCGCAGGGCTGGCTGCGCTATCCGTTCGCGGCGGCACGGCGCCGGGTCGGAGGAGCGCGCTGATGCCAATGCTCGATATCGTCATCCCGATCCACGGCGGGTTGCCGGCATTGCGTCGCTGCATCGACAGCGTGCACGCGGCGCGCTGCCGGATGCCGCACGAGCTGGTGCTGGTCGACGATGCGTCGGCGGATCCGGAACTCGATGCCTACCTGCGCGACCTGCAAAGCGCGGGCCGCGCCACGGTCATCCGCCAGGTGGCGCGGCAGGGCGTCGCGGCCGCGATCAACCGCGGCTTCGGCCTGCACCGCGATCGCGACGTGATCGTGCTGCAGTCGGATGCCGAGGTGGCCAACGACTGGCTCGACCGGCTGGTCCATCATGCCGCCGCGCGCGGTGTCGGCGTGATCGGCACCTTCACCAACAACGCCGGTGTCGCCACCTATCCGCTGCCGCGCAGCGCCAACGCCTTGCCGTCCGGGCAAACGGTGGCCTCGCTCGATGCACTGTTCGCCCGCGCCAATGCCGGGCTCTCCGCCGCATTGCCGGCAGTGGACGGACCGTGCCTCCTGTTCCGCCGCGACTGTCTCAACGCCGTCGGCGCGCTGGACGGCACGCCGCTGGGCAGCGACTATGGCATCGAGATCGACTTCTGCCTGCGCGCCGGCAGCGCGGGATTCCGGCACTTGCTGGCGGGCGATGTGTTCGTCGGCCACAGCGGCCATGGCTCCTTCGGCGCCCGCGAGGCCGAAGGTCTCGCCGACCGCACGGAGCAGGCGCTGGCCAACCTGTACCCGCTGTACATTGCGCAGAAAAAGGAAACGCTGGAGCGGGAACCCGCGCGACCCTTCGCCCGGCGCGTCGACCTCCTGCGCCTCGCCCAATCGGGCAAGCGGATGCTGGTGTTCGTGTCGCATCCGTGGGGCGGAGGCATCCGGCGCTACATGCACGACGTGGCCGCGCTGTCCGCCGCGCGTTGCGAGGTGCTCTATCTCGAGCCGGCCGTAGGCAATACCGTCAAGCTCTCCTGGCCGCAGGCGGCTGAAAGCTTCGCGCTCTTCTTCACGCTGCCTGGCGAATTGTCGCTGCTCGCGGAAACGCTGCGCACGATCGGCGTCGACCGGCTGCACTTCCATCACGTGCACTTGCAGCCGCGGGCCATCCTCGAATTGCCGGCTGCCGCGGGCATTCCCTACGACTGCACGCTGCACGATTATTACGCGATCTGCCCGCAATACCATCTCGTGACCGAGGATGGCCGCTACTGCGGCGAACCGGGTCCCGCCGGCTGTGCCGCGTGTCTTGCCAAGCGGCCGGGGCAATGGGGTCTCGACATCACCGAATGGCGCACGGCCTTCGGGCGCCTGCTGCGCGACGCCGATCGCGTGATCGCGCCGTCGGAAGACGTGAGCGCGCGCATCCGCAGGTACTTTCCCGAGGTGGCCGTCGATGTCTGGCCGCACCCGGAGGACGCTCCGCCGCCGGTGCCGCGCATGGTGCGGGTGGCGGTGCTCGGCAACCTGTCGCCTGAAAAAGGCCTGCACGTCGTGGCCGAATGCGCGCGCGATGCCCGGGTTCGTGGCCTGCCGCTGACGTTCCGCGTGCTGGGCTCCACCACCGAGCCCGTGCCGCAGGCGCCGGAGGTGCCGCTGACGATCTACGGCCAGTATGTCGATAGCGAACTTGCCCGCCTCATCGCGGCGGAGAAGCCCGACGTGCTGCTGTTTGCCGCACAGGTGCCGGAGACCTACGCGTATACGATGTCCGTGGCCCTGCAGTCGGGATTGCCGATCGTGGCATCCGCGTTGGGCGCATTCCCGGAGCGATTGCGTGGTGTGCCGCGCTCGACGATCGTCCCCTGGGACGCACCGCCGTCCGCCTGGAACGACGCGATGCTTGCCGCCGCCGACATGCCGGAGCGGCCGCGGCGGACCGGCGCCGGCAACGTGCTGCGGAGTTCCTCCTGATGACGCCGGCGAAATATCTCGCGTTGTACCTGGCGCCGCTGCCGCAGCGCGCGCGCGCGCTGCCGCTGCCGAAGGCGCTGCCGACGCTCGCGGCGGGCAACTACTTCCTCGAGGAAGGCCAGCAGGAAGTGCCGCCGCTGTCCTTGCCGCAACTCTTCACGGCCGGGGTGGAGTGCGGCCACACGGCGGCGCGGACCGAGTTGAAGCATCGAATCGGTACCGTCAACGCGCAGCTCGAGAATTTCCGCGCGATCCGCGATCGCGCGCAGGGCGACCGCGAGCAGCTCGCGTCCGAGGTCGTGGCCACGCAGCGCAAGTTCCACTTTGCGCAGATCCAGATGTCGGAGATGCAGGCGCAGGTGTCCGAGATCCAGGTCCGCTCGGGACAGATGCAGCACCATGCCGACCACCTCGAATCCTCGCTCGACGCCGCGCGCGATCGCATCGATGAGCTCGAGGGCTCGACCTCGTGGCGCCTCACCAGGCCGCTGCGCGAAGCCGGGCACGGTGTGAAAGTGATGCTGGCGCGCTTCCGCGCCTGGCGCACCGGCGTCAAGCGGCTGCCGCAATTGTCGGCGTCGGCGTGGTCGCTGTTGCGCGCCGAAGGTCCGGGCGCGGTGGCGAGGCGCGGCTGGGCCAAGGTCAACCGCGAAGCCGCGTTCAAGCCGACGGCGCCGGAGCAGTTCAGGCTCGAGGAGACGATGACGCCGCTGGCCTTCGCCGCCGCGGAAGCGCCGCGCGTGTCGGTGGTGATCCCGGTCTACGGCAAGGCGTTGCTTACCTTCACCTGTCTCAAGAGCGTGCAGGCCAACACCGCAGCCGGCACCTACGAGGTCATCGTCATCGACGATGCGGGGCCGGAAGTGATCGCCGACGAGCTGGCCAACGTGACCGGTGCGCGCTTCGAGCGCAACTCGGCCAACCTGGGCTTCATCGGCACCTGCAATCGCGGCGCGGAATTGGCGCGCGGCGAGATCGTCGTGTTCCTCAACAACGACACGATCGTGATGCCGGGCTGGCTCGATGCGCTGCTGGCGGTGTTCCGCGATCATCCGGACGCGGGGCTCGTCGGCGCCAAGCTCGTGTATCCGGATGGCCGGCTGCAGGAAGCCGGCGGCATCGTCTGGCGCGACGGCTCGGCGTGGAACTGGGGCCGCGACGACGACCCCGACAAGCCGGAATACAACTACGTGCGCGAGGCCGACTACTGCTCCGGCGCGTGCCTGGCCATTCCCACGCAGCTCTTCCGGGCGCTGGGCGGCTTCGATGCGCGCTTTGCGCCGGCCTATTACGAGGACACCGACCTTGCGTTTGCCGTGCGCGCGGAAGGACGCAAGGTGTATTACCAGCCCGCTGCCGTCGTCGTGCACTTCGAGGGCCAGACCTCGGGCACCGACGAGACCACGGGCGTGAAGCGCCACCAGGTCGTCAACCGCGGCACGTTCGCCACCAAGTGGACCACCACGCTCGCCACGCACCGCGCCAATGGCGTGCGGCCGGAACTGGAGCGCGATCGCTGGGCGCAGTTGCGGGTGCTGGTGGTCGATGCCTGCATGCTCACGCCCGATCATGACGCCGGGTCGATGCGGATGCTGGCCATCCTCGAGATCATGACCTCGCTCAACTGCAAGGTCACCTTCGTCGCCGACAACCTCGAGCACCGGCAGCCTTATGTGGGCGAACTGCAGCAGCGTGGCATCGAGGTGCTGTTCCATCCCTTCGTGCGCTCGATCGCCGAGCTCCTGTCCAAGCGCGGCGAGGAGTTCGACATCGTGATCATGTCGCGGCACTACATCGCCGTGAAGCACATCGACGCGGTGCGCACCTTCGCCCCCGGGGCGCTGGTGGTGTTCGATACCGTCGATCTGCACTTCCTGCGCAACGAGCGCCAGGCCGAACTCGAAGGCAGCGCCATCGCGCGTGCGTCGGCCCGGTCGAAGCGCGACGAGGAACTGACGCTGATCCGGCGCGCGGACGTCACGCTGGTGGTGTCGCCGTTCGAGAAGTCCCTGCTGGCGGAACTGGTGCCCGAGGCGCGGGTGCTGGTGCTGTCCACGATCCACGAGCTGTTTCCGCCGGGCCGCCCGGTGGCCGAGCGCGAAGGCCTGGTGTTCATCGGCGGCTTCCAGCATCCGCCCAACACCGACGCGGTGCTCTGGTACGCGCAGGAAGTGCTGCCGCACGTGCGCCGCGCGCTGCCGGGGGTGGTCACCTACATCGTCGGCAGCAAGGTGCCGGCCAACATCCGCGCGCTGGCGGCGGAGGACTTCCTCGTCACCGGTTATGTGCCCGATGTCACGCCGTACTTCACCGGTTGCCGCGTGTCGATTGCGCCGCTGCGTTACGGCGCCGGCGTCAAGGGCAAGATCAACCTCGCGATGAGCTACGGCCTGCCGGTGGTGGCCACCACGCCCTCGGTCGAAGGCATGTTCCTGAAGCCCGAGGAGGATGTGCTGGTGGCCGACGATGCCGAAGGTTTTGCCGCCGCCATCGTGCGCGTGTATCACGACGAGGCACTGTGGCAGCGGCTGGCCGCCGGCGGCCGCGACAACATCCGCAATCATTTCTCGCGCGATGTCGCGCGCAGCACCATCACCCGGCTGATCGCGCTGGCGCGCGGCAGCGGGAAGTCCAAGGCGGCGTAGGCCATTGCGACGGCAAATGCAGGCGAAGTGTAGGCGAGGCTTCAGCCTCGCGGGT
>JANNYI010000450.1:0-4731 GCA_031410015.1 Betaproteobacteria bacterium
CGACGATGGACGTGCCCTCGCCGGTCGCCGGCGTGATCAGGGAACTGAAAGTCAAACTGGGCGACAAGGTCAGCGAAGGTTCGCTGATCGTGATCCTGGAAGCCGCGGGTGCCGGCAATGCAAAACCGGCGGCCGCTGCGCCGGCTCCGGCAGCGGCTGCACCAGCCGCACCGACTGCACCGGCCAAGACTGCGCCCGCCGCGCCGGCTGCGCCGATTCCGGGTGCCGCCATGTATTCCGGCAAGGCCGACATCGAATGCGAGATGCTGGTGCTGGGCGCAGGCCCCGGCGGGTACAGCGCGGCATTCCGCGCGGCGGACCTCGGCATGAAGACGGTGCTGGTCGAGCGCTACGCGACGCTCGGCGGCGTGTGCCTCAACGTCGGCTGCATACCGTCGAAGGCGCTGTTGCACGTGGCCGCGGTGGTGGACGAGGCGAAGGCGCTGGGGGAGCACGGCATTGCGTTCGGCGATCCCAAGGTCGATCTCGCCAAGCTGCTCGGCTGGAAGAACAAGGTCGTGGCCAAGCTGACCGGCGGGTTGAGCGGAATGGCCAAGTCACGCAAGGTCGAGGTGGTCCGCGGCCTGGGCAGATTTCTCGACCCGCATCACGTCGAAGTGGAAGTCACCGACGGCACGGGACAGAACACCACCGGCGAGAAGAAGGTCGTCAAATTCAAGCAGGCGATCATTGCCGCGGGTTCGCAGTCGATCAAGCTGCCGTTCGTGCCGGAAGATCCGCGCATCGTGGATTCGACGGGCGCGCTGGAACTGCGCGGCGTGCCGAAGCGCATGCTGATCGTCGGCGGCGGCATCATTGGCCTGGAAATGGGCACGGTGTACTCGTCGCTCGGCGCGCGGCTCGATGTCGTGGAAATGCTCGACGGCCTGATGCAGGGCGCCGACCGCGACCTGGTCAAGGTCTGGGACAAGATGAACAAGCATCGCTTCGACCGCGTGCTGCTGAAGACGAAGACCGTGGCAGTGGAAGCGAAGAAGGATGCCATCCACGTCACGTTCGAAGGCGAACAGGCACCGCAGGGCCCGCAGCCCTACGACCTCGTGCTGATGGCGGTGGGCCGCAGTCCCAACGGCAGGAAGATCGGCGCCGACAAGGCGGGCGTCGCGGTGACCGATCGCGGCTTCATCCCGGTGGACAACCAGATGCGGACCAACGTCGCGCACATCTTCGCGATCGGCGACATCGTCGGGCAGCCGATGCTGGCGCACAAGGCCACGCACGAGGGCCATGTGGCCGCGGAAGTGGCCGCGGGCGAGAAATCGTTCTTCGACGCGCGCGTGATTCCGTCGGTGGCCTACACCGATCCCGAGATCGCGTGGGTGGGGCTCACCGAAGAGGAAGCCAAGGCCAGCGGCATCAAGGTCAGCAAGGGCCTGTTCCCATGGGCCGCGTCGGGCCGCGCCATTGCCAACGGCCGCGACGAAGGCTTCACCAAGTTGCTGTTCGACGACACGACGCACCGGATCGTGGGCGGCGGCATCGTCGGCACGCACGCGGGCGACCTGATCAGCGAAGTGGCGCTGGCGATCGAGATGGGCGCCGACGCGGTGGACATCGGCAAGACCATCCATCCGCATCCGACGCTGGGCGAATCGGTGGGCCTCGCCGCCGAAGCCTTCGAAGGCGTCTGCACGGACCTGCCGCCCACAAGAAAGAAATAGCAATGCCTCCTCGTGGCAGGTCCGCGCCGTGAACGGGCGTCTGCAGACGTTTGTCCATGGCTGCATCCTGGCGCTGATCGTCGGGTGGGTGCTGTTCATCGGCAAGAGCATCTTCGTGCCGATCGTGTTCAGCGCGCTCGTCGTCTACGTGATGCTCGGGATCACGCGCATGCTGGCCATGACGCCCCTGGTCGGCGATCGCCTGCCGCTGCAGGTCCGCTACGTGCTTTCGGTGGTCGTGATTTCGCTGCTGGTGGCCGCGATGGCGTTGCTGGTGCTGGCCAACATCGAGCGGATGCGCGTGCTCGCCCCGCAGTACCAGGCATCGCTGCTCGGCGCGATCCAGTCGCTGGCCGTGCGCTTCGGCGTGGAGGACGAGCCGACGTGGGCCACGTTGCGCACGATCTTCCTCGATCAGGTCAGCGTGCAGTCGCTGATCGGCACGACGATGGCATCCGCGGGCTCCCTCATAGGCAGCGCCATCGTCGTGGGGCTGTACGTCACGTTCCTGCTCATCGAGCAAGGCTCCCTCGCCGCGAAGATCGACAATGTCTCCACCGACCCCCGCCATGCAGCCCTGCTGCGGCAGATCATTGCCAACATCAACGCGCGCGTCGGGTCCTACCTGGCACTGAAGGCGGTGCTGGGCGCGACGCAGGGCCTGATCAGCTTTTTCATTCTCTGGTTTCTCGGGGTCGAATTCGCCGCGTTCTGGGGAGTCGTGATCGCGATGCTCAATTTCGTCCCCTACATCGGTTCGATGCTGAGCGTGGCGCTGCCCGTTCTCCTCGCCATCGTGCAGTTCGGCGACTTCAACTCGGTACTCGTCGTACTGGTATCGCTGTCCATTCTCCAGTTTTTCATCGGGAATTTTCTCGATCCCTACCTGATGGGCAATTCGCTCAACCTCTCCCCATTTGTCATCCTGGTCAGCCTCACTGTCTGGGCGGCGCTGTGGGGGATTGCCGGTGCATTCCTCGCGATCCCGATCACCGCCATCATGGCGATCATCTTCTCGGAATTCCCCGGGACACGGCCGCTGGCCATCCTGATGTCACGCAATGGCACGCTGTCCAACGACTGACATGCTAAATTCCGGGCAACTGGCGGAGGCCTGAATGTCGTTCGAACGCACGCGCAAGTGGATGCTCATCGTACTGCTGGCACTGCCGGTGCCGGCCATGGCGCAGCTTGACCATACGCTTGACGCGGTCAACCTGCGCGCCGGTCCGGACCGTGCATTTCCAGTCGTGGCATGGCTGCCCGCACGTACCGACCTGACCATCGTCGGCTGCATGGAAGACCGGCAGTGGTGCGACGTCGTCGTTGGCCGCCGCCGCGGCTTCGTCCACACCCGCTACCTTTCGCTTCGCTTCAACCAGCGCACGGCACCCGTGATCACGTTCAACGTCAAGGACTACTGGGACGCGCACTACACGCGGCAGTCCTGGTTTTCGACGTATGTCGACTGGGTCGACTTCGGCAAGCCTGGATTCGTGCCGCCGCCACCGCCGGGGTCGCGTTTGACCCGACGCGCGCCGTGAGCAGGCGTGCGGTCAGCGGCGCCTGTTTGCCGCAGAGGCAGCCATGACACAGGACGAGTTGAAGCGGGCCGTCGCGCGCGAAGCAATCCGTTACGTGGTCGACGGCGAGTGGGTGGGCGTGGGCTCGGGTTCCACGGCCAATTTCTTCATTGACGAACTCGCGAAGATCAAGCACCGGATCAAGGGCGCCGTGTCGAGTTCGGAGAAGTCGACGGCGCTGCTTCGCGGCCATCGCATCGACGTCGAGGAACTGAACAACGTCGATCGCATTCCCGTGTACATCGACGGCGCCGACGAGGTGACCGAGCACGGCGCGATGATCAAGGGCGGCGGCGGCGCGCTCACGCGCGAGAAGATCGTCGCGGCGGTAGGCGCCAAGTTCATCTGCATTGCCGACCAGTCGAAGCTGGTGCCGGTGCTGGGCAAGTTTCCATTGCCGGTGGAAGTGATCCCGATGGCGCGCAGCTATGTGGCGCGCGAGTTGCTGCATATGGGCGGCCAGCCGGCGTGGCGCATGGGCTTCACCACCGACAACGGCAACCTGATCCTCGACGTCAGCGGGTTGCAGATCACCAATCCGGTGGCGCTCGAAACGGCGATCAACCAGATCGCAGGCGTGGTCACCGTGGGCCTCTTTGCGCGGCGCGGCGCCGACGTGATCCTGCTGGGCACCGAAACAGGCGTACGGACGCTGGTGCCGGGCAGGCCCTAGGCGACTTGTAGGCGAGGCTTCAGCCTCGCGCGCACCGCCCTTCTGCCACGCCGCCTGGCCATGTTCCCGCGAGGCTGAAGCCTCGCCTACAGCATTCCCAGGGCCCCGCGGACCGGCGCGCTAGAATACGGCCATGACCAACCTTAACGTGCCGGGGCTTGCGCAAACGGACGACGTGACCGCGTACATGCGGGCCGTCGGCGTGGCTGCACGCGCGGCTGCACGGGAGCTCGCCCGCGCAGACTCGGCGGCCAAGGATCGCGCGCTGCTGGCGATGGCGGCGGCGGTGCGCCACGATGCCAAGGCGCTGCTGGCGGCCAATGCGGACGACGTCGCCTCGGCGCGTGCCGCAGGGCACGACGCGGCGTTCGTCGACCGCTTGACGCTTACGCCCAAGACCATCGAAGCGATGGCAGTGGGCCTCGAGGCCATCGTCGCGCTGCCCGATCCGGTGGGCGCGATCACCGATCTCGAGTACCGCCCGTCCGGCATCCAGGTGGGCCACATGCGCGTGCCGCTGGGCGTGGTCGGGATCATCTACGAGTCGCGGCCCAATGTGACTGCCGATGCGGCCGGGCTGTGCCTCAAGTCCGGCAACGCGACGATCCTGCGCGGTGGTTCGGAGGCCATCCGCAGCAATCGCGCCATCGCGGCCTGCGTGCATCAGGGCCTGCGCGAGGCAGGACTGCCCGAGCTCGCCGTGCAGGTCGTCGCCACCACCGACCGTGCGGCGGTTGGCTGCCTCATCACGGACGAGGAACACGTCGACGTGATCGTGCCGCGCGGCGGCAAG
>JANNYI010000451.1:0-12242 GCA_031410015.1 Betaproteobacteria bacterium
GAAATTGCGGCGCGAGATGTCACGGGCCTTTTCATCCTTGCCGGGGAACGCTTCCGCTTGCCGGATCGGTGGATTGGCACGTGCCGCCTGCCCCGCCTCCCTTGTCCACTGAGTCTTGGCGGCCGCAGCGTCCTTCGGAAATGCTGCAAGCGCCTTCTTGGCCGCCTCGACCGCATCGGCCGGTGCGCTGTCGGCTTCCGCCTTGGCAACGGCCGCAGTGAGGGCATCCTTGCCGGCAGCAAACGACTTGGGCACATCGACCAGATTGGCCTTGGCCGCATCGGCCCGTTCCTTGAAGATGCCGCGAACCTGCAGCTCCTTCGGATCCTTGAGCAACTCCGCTTCCTTGGCGGTAACCTTCTCGAGCACCTTGCCGTAGACGAGTTGCGGCACCGGCACGCCCGTGGTCTTCACCGACAGCCAGATCACCGGAATCAGGTAGGCCACGATCAGGATGATGTACTGCGCCACCTGCGTCCACGTGACCGCGCGCAAGCCGCCCAGGAACGAGCAGACGAGAATGCCGCCCAGACCCAGGAACACGCCGAGCTCGAACGTGACGCCGGTGAGCCGCGTGGTGATGAGACCCACGCCGTAGATCTGCGCCACCACATAGGTGAACGAGCAGAGGATGGCGGCACAGATGCCGATGAAGCGCGGGATGTTGCCGCCGTAGCGCGCGCCGAGGAAGTCGGGAATCGTGAACTGGCCGAACTTGCGCAGGTATGGCGCGAGGAACAGCGCCACCAGCACATAGCCGCCGGTCCAGCCGAGAATGAACGCCAGCCCGTTGAAGCCCAGCAGGTACACCGAGCCCGCCATGCCGATGAACGATGCCGCCGACATCCAGTCGGCGCCGGTGGCCATGCCGTTGAAGAAGGCGGGCACGCGGCGGCCGGCAACGTAATACTCGGCCGCGTCGGAGGTCCGGCTCATCACGCCGATGCCGGCGTACAGCCCGACCGTGGCAAGCAGGAAGACGTAGCCGATCCAGTTCCGAGGCAGACCCATCTGCTCGGCAATGGCCAGCCCGACGAGGAACACGAGGAACCCGCCCGTGTACCAAGTGTAGATTTTTTTCAGTTGCTGGAAGAATCCGCTCTGCGTCGAGGCGCTGAATACGCCACCTGTGCCCGTTGTCGGCGTAGCCATCAGTCGTCCTCCCCTTCGGCGACGCCGTACTCGACGTCAAGGTTGTTCATGTAGCGCGCGTAGAACCAGATGATGACCACGTAGATGATCAGCGATCCCTGGGCGCCCATGTAGAAGGCGAGGGGCCAACCGAAGAAGTTGATCTCGTTGAGTTCGCGGGCGAAGTAGGCCATGACGAACGTCACGACGAACCAGATGAACAGCAGGATGCCGGTGATGCGGAGATTTCGTTGCCAGTACTCGAGCTGCTTCTGGGTCAACTGCATGGGTACTTTCCTCCAGGTTGACGACGGCGGGCGCCGCATTTCCCCAACAATCTGCCGGTGCGACCCTCGCTTGGGGCCTCGTCCGGATACGGGCGCGCAACAGGCTGCGGTCCGCGAAGTTCGCCCGGAGTATAAACAGCTTTAATGGACCCTCACAAGCCCGTTCGCGGCTTGTCAATCGATTAGGTCAACAATCCGGGGCGAAATCGCTGCACCGATTCAGGGGCGCGGCGGCGCGCGCAACCCGGTCTCCCGCGCGAGTTGTGCGGCCACCTTGGGCTCGAAAGTGGCGAGATGGTCGATGATGCCCTGCGCCTTGTCCGGCTTGCCGCGGTCGAATTGCACGCGCGCCAGTTGGTACCAGCCATACGGGCTCATCGGCTGCAGCTTGGTGTTGCGCTGCAGCGGCGCCACGGCCTCGTCCTGGCGCTTGGTCGAGATGAGCGACAGCGCCTTGCCATAGAGGGCCCGGTCGTGATCCGGATTGTGGATCAACGCCCGGTCGAAGGCCTCGATGGCGGCCTCGTGGTTGTTCAGTTGCTGGAGCAGGAACCCGCGATTGAAATGCGCCTCATCCCAGTCGGGCCGCAGCGCCACCACACGGTCGAACGCGGCCAGCGCCTCGCGGTTGCGTCCCACCTGCGCGTATTCGAAGGCCATGCTCGCAAGCACCTTCGGATCGTCGGGCTTCGCCGCCAGCGCATGGCCGTAGAAACGCAGCGCGGCGTCGGAGCGCTTGAGGCCCTGGCACCACTTCGCCAGCTCGACCCAGAACAGGTACCGCAGGCGATCAGTCATCGATGCTGGCGCGGTCATGGTGCCGTGTTGGGAATGGCGAGCGCCAGCCACAGGAAGACTGCCGACAGCGCGCAAAACGCAGCAAAGGGCATCACCCGGTCGGGAAACACCTTGGGCGTGAGCAAACGCATCAGCTTCACGAAAGGCGACGGGATGATGCGCAGGATCTGGTAGAACGTGTTCTTCTCGCGGTTGGCGCCCGCCAGGATGTACAGGACACCCTGGGCGAGCAGCCCCATCAGTGCGATGGCCACCACGAGCTGGATCGTTCCCAGAAACTGCCGCATTGTGCCGTCCTAGTTCAATTGCTTCAATTGATCGAGGATAGCCGGATTCTCCAGCGTGGACACGTCCTGCGTGATCGCCTCGTCCTTGGCGATCGAGCGCAGGAGCCGCCGCATGATCTTGCCGGAACGCGTCTTGGGCAGGTTTTCGCCGAACCGGATGTCCTTGGGTTTGGCGATGGGGCCGATTTCCTTGGCCACCCAGTCGCGCAGGACCTTGGCGATGCGATCGGCTTCGGCACCGGAAGGCCGCGTCTGCTTCAGGACGACGAACGCGCAGACCGCCTCGCCGGTGAGATCGTCCGGCCGGCCCACGACGGCGGCTTCGGCCACCAGCGGGTTGGCGACCAGCGCCGACTCGATTTCCATCGTGCCGAGGCGGTGCCCCGACACGTTGAGCACGTCGTCGATGCGGCCCATGATCCGGATGTAACCCTCGGTGTCGCGCGAGGCGCCATCGCCGGCGAGGTAGTACTTGCCCTTGAAGTCCTCGGGGAAGTAGCTCGTCTTGTAGCGCTCGGGATCACCCCAGATCGTGCGGATCATCGACGGCCACGGGCGCTTGATCACCAGGATGCCGCCCTTGCCCCATTCGACCGAGAGCCCGGTCTCGTCGACGATGTCCGCCATGATGCCGGGCAGCGGAAACGTGCAGGAGCCGGGTTTGAGTGGCGTGGCGCCCGGCAGCGGCGTGATCAGGTGGCCACCGGTTTCGGTCTGCCACCACGTGTCGACAATCGGACAGCGCGAGCCGCCCACCGTCTCGTAGTACCACATCCACGCTTCCGGGTTGATCGGCTCGCCAACGGAACCGAGGATACGCAGGCTGGTGAGGTCGTAATTTTTCGGCAGGTCGCCGCCGGCCTTGATCAGCGAGCGGATGGCGGTGGGCGCCGTGTAGAACACGGTGACCTTGTGGTCCTGGATCATGCGCCAGAAGCGCCCGGCGTCGGGATAGGTGGGCACGCCCTCGAACATGACCTCGGTGGCGCCGCAGGCCAGCGGGCCATAGGCAATGTAGGTGTGGCCCGTGACCCAGCCCACATCGGCCGTGCACCAGAACACGTCCTCGGGCTTGTAGTCGAACGTCCACTTCATCGTGAGGATGGCCTGCAGCAGGTAGCCGGCGGTGGAGTGCTGCACGCCCTTCGGCTTGCCGGTGGACCCCGACGTGTAGAGGATGAACAGCGGATGCTCGGCATTGACCCACGTGGGCTCGCAGGTGTCGGCCTGACCCGCCACCGCCTCGTCCCAGCCGATGTCGCGGCCGGCCGTCATGCCCACGGCGGATCCGGTGCGGCGATAGACGACGACCGTGTGCACGCCCTCGCAGCCGCCCATATTCAGCGCCTCGTCCACCACCGGCTTCAACGGGATCTCGCGGCCGCCGCGGAACTGCCCGTCGGCGGCGATGATCGCGGTGGCGCCCGCATCGAGCACGCGCTCGTGGATGCTCTTGGCCGAGAAGCCGCCGAACACGACGGAGTGCGTGGCGCCGATCCGCGCGCACGCCTGCATGGCGACGACCGCCTGGATGGCCATCGGCATGTAGATCAGCACGCGGTCGCCCTTCTTCACGCCGCGCGACTTCAGCGCATTCGCGAACTTGCAGACCTCGTGATAGAGCGCCTTGTAGGTGATCGTGGTGACCTTGCCGTCGTCGGCCTCGAAGACGATCGCCACCTTGTCGGGCTGCGTGGCCAGGTGCCGATCGAGGCAGTTGTACGAGGCATTGAGTTCGCCGTCGTGGAACCATTTGAAGAACGGAGCGTTGGACTCGTCGAGTGTCTTGGTGAACGGCTTGTGCCAGAGGAGGTTTTCGCGGGCGAGCCTCGCCCAGAAGCCCTCGAAGTCGCGCTCGGCCTCGGCGCACAGCGCGTGATAGGCCGGCATGCCGGACACGTTGGCGGTGCGGACAAACTCCGCCGACGGCGGAAACACCCGGGTTTCGCTCAATACCGATTCGATGGTCGACGACATGATGTGCTTCTCCTCCATGCGGTTCTGTTTTGATTGCGCGCAGACTGACGAGTCTACCCAATCGACGCTTGGCGGTGCAATGTCATTGCACCCTCCGGGTTTGATCGGCGTCAATAGGCCGCCACGCGTCGAATGTCCGGGGCGCCGGAGCGCCGCGCGATGCTAAACTGATCGACCCCGTTTTCGAGTCCCAGGCCCCATGCCAAACCCCCGCGCCCCCCGCGATCCGCGCATGCAGCTGCTGCCGCGGTTCATCTTCATGAGCCGCTGGCTGCAGGTGCCGCTCTACCTCGGGCTCATCGTCGCCCAATGCGTCTACGTGTGGCAGTTCTGGGTGGAGTTGGTCCACCTGGTCTCCTCCGCCATGGGCAGCGCCGACGCGCTGGAAATCATCCGGCAAAGCGTGGCGGTGCCCGGCGCCGATCCGGCGTTTGCCAAGGCGTTGTCGCGCGAGAACCTGACGATGCTGCTGGTGCTCGGGTTGATCGACGTCGTGATGATCTCCAACCTGCTGATCATGGTGATCGTGGGCGGCTACGAGACCTTCGTGTCGCGGATGCGCCTCGAGGACCACCCCGACCAGCCGGAGTGGCTGTCGCACGTCAACGCGTCGGTGTTGAAAGTGAAGCTGGCCACCGCCATCATCGGCATTTCGTCGATCCACCTCCTCAAGACCTTCATCAATGCCGAGGCATTCTCCGAGAAGGCCCTGCTCTACCAGACCGTGATCCACATCACGTTCCTGCTGTCGGCGCTGGCCATAGCCGCGGTCGACCGCCTGATGCCGCCGGTGCGAATCCATCGTGCGGCCGACAAGGACGTTCCTCACGACCTGCCGAAGGAACTGCGATGAAGCCCATCCGGCAGCAGGACCTGATCGAGAGCATCGCCGACGCGCTGCAGTTCATTTCCTATTACCACCCGGCCGACTACATCGAGGCGCTGGGTGCCGCCTATCAAGCGGAGGAGTCGCCCGCGGCCAAGGATGCGATTGCGCAGATCCTGACCAATTCGCGGATGTGCGCCGAGGGGCACCGCCCGATCTGCCAGGACACCGGCATCGTCGTCGTGTTCGTCAAGGTGGGCATGGACGTGCGCTGGGAAGGCGTCACGCTCTCGCTCACCGACATGATCAACGAAGGCGTGCGCCTCGCCTACATGAATCCGGACAACCGCCTGCGCGCGTCGATCGTGGCCGACCCCGCGGGCGCGCGAAAGAACACGCGCGACAACACGCCCGCGGTCATCCACTACGAGATCGTTCCCGGCAGCACGGTGGAGGTGAAGATTGCCGCGAAGGGCGGCGGCTCCGAAAACAAGTCGAAATTCGTGATGCTGAATCCGTCGGATTCGATCGTCGACTGGGTGCTGAAGACCGTGCCCACGATGGGCGCGGGCTGGTGCCCGCCGGGCATGCTGGGGATCGGCATCGGCGGCACGGCGGAGAAGGCGATGCTGATGGCCAAGGAAGCGCTGATGGAGCCCATCGACATGCACGAATTGCTGCGCCGGGGGCCCTCGAACCCGCTGGAGGAATTGCGCGTCGAGTTGTTCGACAAGGTCAACGCGCTGGGCATCGGCGCGCAGGGCCTGGGCGGCTTGAGCACGGTGCTGGACGTCAAGATCCTCGACTTTCCCACGCACGCGGCGTCGAAGCCCGTGGCGATGATTCCCAATTGCGCGGCCACGCGCCACGCCCACTTCACGCTGGACGGCTCCGGCGCCGCGCACCTCGCGCCGCCCGACCTGGCGCTGTGGCCGGACGTGCATTGGCAGCCCTCGCCCTCGGCCCGGCGCGTGCAGCTCGATACGCTGACGCGCGAGGAAGTGGCCACGTGGAAGCCCGGCGAAACACTGCTGTTGAACGGCAGGATGCTCACCGGCCGCGATGCCGCGCACAAGCGCATCGCCGACCACTTCGCGCGCGGCGAGGCGCTGCCGGCAGGACTCGATTTCGCCAATCGCGTCATCTACTACGTCGGGCCGGTGGACCCGGTGCGCGACGAGATCGTGGGCCCGGCCGGCCCCACCACCGCCACGCGCATGGACAAGTTCACGGAGATGATGCTCGACCGCTGCGGCCTGATCGCGATGATCGGCAAGGCGGAACGCGGTCCGGTCGCGATCGAGGCCATCCGCAAGCACGGCGCGGCGTACCTGATGGCCGTCGGCGGCGCGGCCTACCTCGTGTCGAAGGCCATCCGGGCGTCGCGCGTGGTCGCCTTCGCCGACCTCGGCATGGAAGCGGTCTACGAGTTCGACGTCAAGGACATGCCGGTCACCGTGGCGGTCGACGCCCGGGGCCAATCGGTGCATCACACGGCGCCCCGCGAGTGGCAGGCGCGGATCGGCAAGATTCCGGTTTCCGCCCTCTGACCGGAGGGTTCGCGCCGGGCCGCCGGCGGCGCGGTCGCGCGGCCCTCGGCGGCGCCGCAACGGTGCATGGCACGGTGTATGCTTTGAAGCGCTATGGCTCACCCATGTCTGCCTTGGCGGGCAGCATGACGGCTGCGGGCTTCTTCCCGCTGGTGGCGGCCGTCCGGGCCGCCGACGACGACGCACGAGACCCGCGTGACCTCCCGCCGAGACACTCCAACCCAGGGCCTGCCGGCTGCACCGCCCATGCCACGCCACGCGACGGCGCGGCGGACGCTGCGCGTGTGGCTGCTTGCCGCGGGCGCCATGGCCGCGGCGGCGGGCGCGCAGGTGCCGGACGAACGGGTGTTGCTGGGCGACGTGCCCAGCGTGTTCGCGGCGTCCAAATACGACCAGCCGCTGTCCGAGGCGCCCGCGGACGTGAGCATCGTCACGCGCGCCGAGATCCAGCGCTACGGCTGGCTCACGCTGGCCGATGTCCTGCGCGGGGTGCGCGGCTTCCTCGTGACGTCGGATCGCAACTATTCCTACGCGGGCGTGCGCGGCTTCGCGCGCACCGGCGACTACAACGGCCGCATCCTGCTCACCGTCGATGGCCATCGGGTCAACGACTCGATCTATGACCAGGCCCTGCTCGGCAACGAGAGCCCCATCGACATCGACATGGTCGAACGGGTCGAGATCGTGCGCGGCGCGGGTTCGTCGGTGTACGGCAGCAATGCACTCTACGGCGTGATCAACCTCATCACGCGCCGGGGCCGCGCCATCGGCGGCGCCGAAGTGGCCCTGCTGGGCGGCACGCAGAAGACGCTCGGCGGCCGGATCACGGCCGGCGACCGCGTCGGCGACAACAGCGAATACCTGCTGTCGCTCACCGGCGGCGAAACCGACGGCGACGCGCAATTGCAGTTTCCCGCGTTCAGCTGGAGGAACGGCGGCGTCGCATCGGGCTCCGACGCGGAGCGTTGGGTGAAGGCGCTGGCGCAATGGCGCACCGGCGATTTTTCACTGGCCGCCGTCTACGCGTCGCGCACCAAGAAACTGCCTACTGCGCCCTACAACGCGATCTTCGACGACAATCGCAACCAGGCCACCGACACGCGCGCGTGGGTCGAGGGGCGCTACGATGGCCGTGTCATGGATGGCGACCTGCGGGCGCGCGTGGCTTACGACGAATACCGCTACGAAGGCAATCTGGTGCAGAGCCTCGGCCCCGACATGATCAACGAGGACCGCTCGAAAGGCACGTGGTGGTCCGGCGAGGTCACCTATTCGCGCGCGCTGAAGGACGATCTCACGGTACTGGTCGGCGCGGAGGTGCAATCCGACCTGCGCAACGTGCAGGAGAACGGCAACCGCTCGGAAGGCGCGGGCGGCGGTTCCTATGTGCCCTTCTTCTACGCCTCCGAGAATTCGCGCTACTGGGCGATCTTCGCCCAGGCCGAGTGGCGCATCGCCCCGGGCTGGGACGCCACGATCGGCGTGCGCCACGACGCCTACTCGTCCTTCGGGGGCGTGACCGATCCGCGCCTGGCGCTGATCCATACGCCATCGCGCGAGCTGACGCTCAAGCTGATCTATGGCCAGGCGTTCCGCGCGCCCAACGACTACGAGCTCTACTACAACGACGGCGGCGTTTCGCAGAAAGCCAACCCCAACCTGGCGCCCGAGCGCGTCCGCAGCACGGAGGCGCTGGCCGAATGGCGCTTCGCGCCGGGCTGGCGGGCCGTGGGCGCGTTCTACTTCAACCGCATCACCGACATCATCAACACCGTCGAGGACAGCAGCGACGGGCTGCTGGTGAACGTCAATTCGGAGCAGGCCATCGGCCGCGGAATCGAGGCCGAGATCGAAGGCCGGACCGGATTCGGCCTCGAGGTCTTCGCCACCGCCACCACGCAGTTCGGCAACATTGCCGTGGGCTCGCCGCGCACGCAGGTCAAGGGGCGGCTGGCGCAGAGCTTCGCCGGCGACCGCGCCACCGTGGCGCTGGAGTCGATCTTCCAGACCGCGCGGACCACGCTTGCCGGCACGGTGGTGCCGGCGCAGGCGCTGACCAATCTCGTGTTCACCACCCAGAAGTACTGGAAGGGCGTGCGCCTGGCTGCGGTCGTGCAGAATCTCTTCGACACCACGCTGGCCGATCCGGCCGGCTCCGAGCACCGGCAGGATCGTATCCCCTCGCCCGGCCGGCAGTTCTTTCTCAAACTCGACTACGCTTTCCAGTGAACGTGCGCAGTATGGTGATCCGGTGCGGCCAGGTGTTGCTGGCATCCGCCGGCCTGCTCGCCGGAACGGCACTCGCGCAGCGGGTGGTGGTGGTCTCGTCTGCCGACGGGCCGCCGTATCGTCAGGCGCTGGCCGGGATCCAGAAGCAGGGCCTGGCCGTGGAATCGCTGCAGGCAGGCGGCGACGATGAAGCGGCCGTGGCCGCGGCATTGGCGCGCAGCGGCCGGGACACTGTCATCGTCACCCTCGGCGCGCGCGCGGCGACGCTGGCGGCGCGCACAGCATCGTTGGCGGTGGTTGTGAATTGCATGACGCTTGCCGGCGACGACGCCAGGACGCCGCCCGCCAATACGCAGGTGGTGCCGCTCGAAGTACCCATCGACACGCACCTCTACTGGCTGAAGCGGCTGCTGCCCAAGGCGCGCAACGTCGGACTGCTCTATGATCCGGTGCAGAGTGAAAAGCGCGCCGCCGAAACTGCCGCAGCCCTGGTCCGTGCCGGTTACATGCCCGTGGCGGAACCCGTGTCGAGTCCCAGCGCGCTGCCGGCGGCGCTGGGCCGGCTGACCAACAGCAGCGACGTGCTGTTCGCCCTTGCCGACACCACCGTGTTCGCTCCGGAACACTCGCGGGCACTGCTGCTGTTTTCGTTTCGCAACCTGATTCCACTCGCGGGGCCCAACGAGGCCTGGGTACGCGCGGGCGCGCTGTATGCGGTGGACTGGGACTACGCCGATCTCGGCCGCTATTGCCTCGCGCTGGGCCAGCGCCAATTGGCGGGCAACCGCACGCCGCCACCTCCGGCTGCAAAGACACGCGTGATCGTCAACATGCGCTCGGCCGAGCAGTTGCGGGTGCATTGGGAAGCGGAAACGCTGCGCCTCGTCGATCGGGCCTTCGAGTGAAGAACGTGCGCCGCTCGCTGCGCAAGCACCTGTCCCCGCTCGGCGGCGACACGATCACGACGCTCGACCTGCCGCCGGTGAAGATGGGGCTTCTCACCAAGCTCAACCTGCTGACGATCGGACTCATCTTCCTCACCGCCGTCGCGATCACGACGTTCCACTTCTCGCAGCAATGGCGCGACGAGGAGCAGCAACTGCGCCTGCAGGGCACCTCGCTCCTCGGCGTCATGGCCGAGCTGGCCGAATATGCGCTGTACACGACGGACAAGGCATCGCTGGAGACACTGCTGGACAGCCTGTCCAGCGATCCCGATGTCGCATACGTCGCCGTGCACGACGACAAGGGCCAGCCGCTGGTCGAGCGACGCTTCGCCTCCCTGCAGGCCAAGGACCCGCTGCCGGCGCTCGCGCCGCCGGCCGCCGGCGGCGCGGCCGGCCACGTCACCACGAGGGAGGTGATGCTGGGTGGCAATCGCTACATCGACCTGGTGGCTCCGGTGGCGAATCCGCGCGCATCGGCGCGCGCGCTGGTCGGCGACTCCTACATCACGGCCGACAAGAAGACGCTGGCCGCCATCGCACCGATCGGCATGATCAGGATCGGCATGTCGCTCGAGAGCCAACGCAAGCAGTTCCGCGAGCAGATGGTGGGCGCCATCGGCGTCGTGGCGCTGCTGGTGGTGTTCGCAATCATCGCATCGCTGCTGCTCACGCGCCGCATCGTCGCGCCGATGCGGCGGCTGATGCGCGCGGCGCGCGCCGTGGGTTCGGGCCGCCTCGACGTCTACGTGCCTGCGCACTCAACCGACGAGATGGGTTTGCTCACGCACACGTTCAATCACATGACCCAGAAGCTCTCCGAATCCCAGTCGGAAGTGGCGAGCTACCAGCGCACGCTGGAAGAAAAGGTGGCGCAGCGCACGAAGGAACTGGAGATCGCCACCGCCCACGCCTACCGGCTGGCGCAGCACGACATCCTGACCGGCCTGCCCAACCGGTCGCTCCTGAACCAGCGCCTGAAGCAGATCCTGGCGCAGGCCCAGCGCGACGACACACAGGTGGCCTGCGTGTTCCTCGATTTCGATCACTTCAAGCGGATCAACGACACGCTGGGCCACGATGCGGGCGACCAGCTGCTGCAGGCCATCGCCCAGCGCCTGACCAGCGCGGTGCGCGAGTCGGATACCGTCGCGCGCCTGGGCGGCGACGAGTTCGTCGTGATCCTGCCCGGGCTCGACCCTGCGCAGGCGATGAGCGAAGTGATGGTGGTGGTCAACCGCGTGCGCGACGCCTTCCTGGCCCCGTTCAGGCTCGCCGACCAGATGCCCACGCTGACCTTGTCGCTGGGGGTTGCGCTGTATCCGACCGACGCGCAGGACGCCGTATCGCTGATCAAGCAGGCCGACACCGCGATGTATGCCGCCAAGGATGCGGGACGCAATTCGTTCCGCTTCTTCACCAATGACATGAACACGCGCGTGCAGATGCGACTGCAGCTGGAAACCGACATGCGCCGCGGGCTGATGGACGACGAATTCTTCCTCGTCTACCAGCCGCAGATCGAAATGCAGACCGGACGCGCGTGCGGCGTCGAGGCGCTGCTGCGCTGGCGCGATCCGCAGCGCGGCGTGATCTCGCCGAACGAATTCATCCCCGTGGCCGAGGAGTCGGGGATGATCCAGGCGCTGGGCGCGCGCGTGCTGCGCGACGCCTGCCGCCAGGTCGTGCAGTGGCACAAGCAGCACATGCCGCTGCGGCTCTCGGTCAACCTGTCGGTACAGCAGCTGCAGCATGACAGCTGGCTGTCCGTCGTGGAGGACGCGCTGGCCAGCAGTGGGCTGGCCGCCCGCCACCTCGACCTCGAGATCACCGAGAGCGTGATCATCACGCATCCGGAAAAGGCCGTGGCCACGCTGATGAAGCTGAAACAGCTAGGCGTGTCGATCACCATCGACGATTTCGGCACCGGCTATTCGAGCCTGTCCTATCTCGCGCGGCTGCCGATCCAGGCCGTGAAGATCGACCAGCGCTTTGTGCACGGCCTCGACAAGAATCGCAACGACGAAGCCATCACGCAGGCGATCATTGCGCTGTCGCATTCGCTGGGGTTGCGCTGCATTGCCGAAGGCATCGAGACGGCGGCGCAGTTCAATTTCCTGAAGAGCCTGGGGTGCGAGGAAGCCCAGGGCTTTCTGATCTCGCACCCGCTGCTGGAAGCGGACCTGCGCTCGTGGTGGCGGATGCAGGAGCAG
>JANNYI010000452.1:0-2239 GCA_031410015.1 Betaproteobacteria bacterium
ACCGCATCCACTTCCCCGACTCGGTCAGCGGCCTCACGGCCGGCGATTCGGTGAAATACCGGGGCATCGATGTCGGCACCGTGAAGTCGATGAGCCTCGACCCGGAAAATGCGCGGCTGGTGGTGGTGGATGTCAATCTGCGCAAGGAAACGCCGGTCAATACCGACACGCGGGCCAGCCTGGCGCTGAAAGGCATCACCGGCGTGGTCTTCATCGAGCTGAGCGGCGGCGACCCGGCGGCCAAGACCCTGCTTGCGGTCACGCCCGCGGGCAAGATTCCCGAGATCCCGTCGGAAAGGACCGGCCTCAAGGCCATGCTCGACGAACTGCCGAAGGTGGTCGGCAAACTCTCGGCCCTGACCGACAAGTTCTCCGGCCTGGCCGGGAAGTTTTCGCTCATCGAGGACCAGGTCAAGGGCGTCGTGACCGGCGTCAGCGAGTTGACCGAAAAGGTCAAGGCCAACCCCTCGCTGCTGCTCAGGGCCCCGAAGCCGGTCGACGACGGCGGGAGAAAGTGAACGAACCCGTGACCCGGTGAGCGGCAGGCGTCTCGCCGGGGATGTACCGGTACCGATACGAGATTGCCATGGAACAGGCTGCGAACCAAGGGGTCGGGCGTTCGAATGGGACGATCTGCATGAGCACCGTCCTTTCGCCGGGCGGCTCCGCAAGCGGTACGTGCGGTGGCGACAGGGTCGAAAACATCCGCGGTTCCCGAATAGGAATATCAGTCATGGGCAAGTATTTTCTGGGTTGGATTCTGGGTGTGCCGGTCATCGTGCTGGTGGTTATCTATCTTCTTTTTAATTGAAATTGATTCGCAGGCAGGAGAAATGTCGTGCCGCTCAGAATGTGCGATTGTGTACCGATTCCCGTGACCCGCCTTTCCCTATGTAGGCTGCCGCACAGTGCGCGCGATCAGGCGGGCATAGGCTCGTGCTTCAGACTGACAAGGAGGTTTTCATGGACAAGCAAACCAAGGACCTGCCACAAGGCCCTCCGCAAACCCGCCCCCTTCCTTTGGACGAAGCGGACGAGCTGAGGAAGAAAGCCGAAACGGAAGAAGTCGCGGGCAGGCACAAGAATGACGGCCAGAAGGATCACAAGGGTGCCCGTTAGGCGAAACTGGCGGGCCACCGGGCCTCGGCTTTCGGGATCCGGGGCCTGACTGCAATGGGCTCCCCGGAAAAATCGTTTCCCATCGTGTGCGTCGGCGGTTCGGCAGGCGGGCTCGACGCTTATATCCGGCTGTTGAAGAATCTTCCGGCCGACCTGGGCGTGGCCATCGTCATCGTCAATCACATGCGCACCATGCCTACCCAGCTGCATGAGATCCTTCCCACCTTCACAAGCATGCCGGTTGACCTGATCACGGATAACCTGGCCGTTGAACCCAATCGGGTGTTCATCATCCCCGCGAACCGGGATCTGCATGTCGTCGACGGGGAGTTCCGCCTGGAACCGATTTCCAAGCCGCGGGGCTGGCCGGATGTCATCACGGTCTTCCTGCGTTCCCTGACGCAGTACTGGGACGGCAAGCTGGTTGCCGTGATCGTCTCCGGCTATGACGGCGACGGGGCCGCGGCCCTGTGCGGCATCCAGCAAGTGGGCGGCATCACCATCGCGCAGAAGCCGAGCACGGCGCTCCAGCCGGACATGCCGGAGAGCGCCGTTGCCAGCGGCTGCATCGACCTTGTCCTGTCACCCGAGGATATTGCGAAAGAACTCGTGCGAATTGCGCACGTGGAAGCCCAGGTGACGCCGGCCGCCGACGCGCCAGGGGCGCGCGGCGAGGTCGGTGGATTTCACGCACACCGGACTACAGACGGCCCAGTTCCAGTGCCGCGTCGAGCGTATCCAGGAACTCGTTGACCTTGATCGGCTTGGTGACGTAACGGAAGAACCCCGCCCCGAGGCCGTCCTCGATGTCGCGGGCCATCGCATTGGCACTGACCGCAACCACCGGGATGCGCGCGGTGGCCGGGTCTTCGGCCAGGATTCTCAACGCTTCGACCCCGCTCATTCCGGGCAGGTTGATGTCCATCAGGATGACATCGGGCAGGACCGCCCGGGCGATCTCGATGACACTTTCGCTGTCCATTGCGGTCAGCAAACGAATATCCGGGCGGCGCGCAATGATCTGCTCCAACAGCATCAGGTTCGCCGGGTTGTCCTCCACACAGAGCACGGTACGCAACGGCGCGTCGACAAGGGCCGGGGCCGGGGCCGGGGCCGGGGC
>JANNYI010000453.1:0-6348 GCA_031410015.1 Betaproteobacteria bacterium
CCTTGCTGACCTGCACCCGCAGCGCGGTGAGCGCGCCGTCGCCGGCTACTTGAACACGGGCAGCCGCAGGCCGTCGCGCACGGCCTGGTCCATCGCCGCTTCCGCGCTGCGAATGGCCGGCAGGCGCGCGATGATTTCGTCGAGGCGACCCGCCGGCACCACCACCACGCCGTCCAGGTCGGCCAGGATCACGGCGCCGCTGGCCACCGGATGGCCGGCGAGCGTGATGGCAAAGCCGACCGTGCCGGGACCGCTCCTCGCCGGGGAATTGGGCGTGACGCCGAGGCAGTAGCAGGGCAGCCCCACCATGCGGATGCCGGGCAGGTCGCGCACGCAGCCGTCGGTGACGAAGCCCACGGCGCCGCAGTTGCGCGCCATGCCCAGCACGAGGTCGCCGGTGACGGCGCAACCGGTGTAGCTGCCGGTGGCGCAGACCAGCACATCGCCGGGCTGCACCGACTCGAGTGCGGCGATCAGCGCGAGATTGTCCGCGGGGCCCGCGTCGCAGGTCAGCGCGACGCCGCAGAAGCCGGCTTGCTCGGCAAGCGCGGGCTTGATCCGGTAGTCCAGTGCGCCGGTGCCGCCGAGAGCGTCGACCAGGAAGCCCGTGGGTGTGCCGCGCAGCGCGTCGACCAGCGTTGCCGCCGGCCGCACCACGCTCCGACGTTGAATGCTTGGCGCTTCCTCGATCATTGCCCTATCCTCCGGAATGGTAGGGCCATGGTAACGATCCATGCCCGGGGCGTCCATGATGGCGTCTGCACGTCGTTCGCCCGATCGCCACAATCGTCAACGCCCGATGCCCGCCGACTCGATCGCACTCGATTACCCCAGCATCCGCCTGCTGCGCGAAGCGGCGCGCCGGCGCCTGCCGCAGCCGATCTTCGACTTCGCCGATGGCGGCGCCGACGACGAGGTGACCCTGCGACGCAACGAGGTGGCCTTCAGCCGCTGGCGCTTCCTGCCACGGCCGCTCGAAGGCGCGGGCATTCGCGACCAGTCGGTGACGTTGTTCGGGCAGACGCTGGCCTCGCCGGTGCTGATCGGTCCCACGGGATTGGCGGGGCTCTTCTGGCCGCGTGGCGAGATCGCGGCAGCGCGGGCCGCGGCCACCGCGGGCACCGCCTATTGCCTCAGCCACGGCTCGGTGTGCTCCATCGAGGAGGTCGCGGCGCAGCACCAGGGCCAGCGCTGGATGCAGGTGTTCATCTATCGCGATCGCGGCTTCACGCGTGAACTGACCCAGCGTGCGCGCGACGCGGGCTACCACGCGCTGGTGCTCACCGTCGACAACCAGTTGCTGGGCAAGCGCGAGCGCGACCTGGCCAACGGCTTTTCGATCCCGCCGCGGTTCTCGGGGCGGCAGTGGCTCGCCATGGCGCCCAAGTGGCGCTGGGCGTGGTCGATGCGCCACGAACTGCGCACGCTCACGTTCGGCAACTACGTGCGGCCCGGGTCCAGCGAGTCGCTGGCCACGCTCGCGGGCCGCATGGGCTCGCTGCTCGATCCGGCAATGAACTGGGACGACGTGGCGCGGCTGCGCACGGAGTGGGCAGGGCCATTGCTGCTCAAGGGCATCCTGCACCCCGACGACGCGCGGCGCGCGCTGGCCCTCGGCGTGGACGGGATCATCGTGTCCAATCACGGCGGCCGCCAGCTCGACGGCGCGGCCGGCGCGCTCGACGCACTGCCGGGAATCGTCACCGCCGTCGAAGACCGGATCCCGGTGTTGCTCGACGGCGGCATCCGGCGTGGCACGGATGTGGTGAAGGCGCTGGCGCTGGGCGCGCGTGCCGTGCTGATTGCGCGGCCGCAGTTGTGGGGCCTCGCCGTGGCCGGCGAAGCCGGCGTGGCGCACGCGCTCTCGATCTATCGCGACGAGATCGACAAGGCGATGGGTCTTCTGGGAGCGGTTAACATCGACGCCTTGCGCCGCCTGCGGCTGCTGGTTCCGCTGGCGGATCATGCGGCGCCTCATGCCATGGGCCGGCACGCCGACCCGTCCGACTGAAAGCTTCACCATGACATCGCGCGCCACTGCAGCCCGCGGACTCGCCGCCGTACCCCGCGGCGTGTGGGTACTTGGTTTCGTCAGCCTGTGCATGGACCTCTCGTCCGAGCTGGTGCACGCGCTGCTGCCGCTGTACATGGCCACCGTGCTGGGCGCGAGCGTGCTGCTGATCGGCGTGATCGAGGGCATCGCCGAGGCCATCGCGCTCATCATGAAACTCTTCTCCGGCGTGCTGTCCGACTGGACGCGCAAACGCAAGCCGCTGGTGCTGGCGGGCTACGGCATCGCCGCCGTGACCAAGTTCGTGTTTCCGCTGGCGGCGACGCTGCCGTGGATCGTGGGCGCGCGGTTCGCGGATCGGGTCGGCAAGGGCATCCGCGGCGCGCCGCGCGACGCGCTGATTGCCGACCTTACGCCGCCGGAAGTGCGCGGCCGCAGTTTCGGGTTGCGGCAGGCGCTCGATACGGTCGGCGGCATCGGCGGTCCGCTGCTCGCGCTGGGGGCGATGGCCGTGTTCGCAGGCGACTTCCACATCGCCTTCTGGATCGCGGTGGTGCCGGCGGTGCTGGCCGTGGTGTTGATCATGGTCGGCGTCGACGAACCGGAGCCCACGGCGAAGTCCACGCCAGTCAAGCCGCCACTGCGCTGGAGCGCCGCCGCGCGCCTGCCGGCCGCGTTCTGGTTCATCGTGGCGATCGCCGCCGTGCTGACGCTGGCGCGCTTCTCCGAAGCATTCCTGCTGCTGCGCGCGCTCAATGTCGGCGCCACGGTGACCACGGCGCCGCTGGTGATGGTGGTGATGTCGATCGTCTACGCCGTCGTGGCCTATCCGGCCGGCGCGGCGCTCGATCGCGGGCATGGCCCGGCGCTGCTTGGCGCAGGTCTGGCCGCGCTGGTCGCCGCCGACATCGTGCTGGCGCTGGCTTCCAGCATGGCGGGGGTTCTTGCGGGGACGATGCTATGGGGTCTGCACATGGGGCTGACGCAGGGATTGCTGGCGGCATTGGTGGCCAAGGTGGCACCGGCGGACCTGCGCGGCACGGCCTTCGGGATCTTCAACCTCGTGTCCGGCGTGGCGCTGCTGGTGGCCAGCGTGCTGGCCGGCTGGCTGTGGGACACGCATGGCCCCGCCGTCACGTTCTACGCGGGGGCCATCTTCACGAGCATTGCCGCGGCCGGCTTGTGGCTGCGCCGCGGGACCGTGGCCACGATCGGCCAGCCGGGGTGAGCGGGGCGCGTCGCGGCGCGATGCTTCAGCTCCACGCCTCGTCCATCGCCGCGATCTGCTCGCGCAGTTCGAGAATGCGATCCTGCCAGTAGCGTTGCGTGTTGAACCACGGAAACGCCGCCGGAAAGGCCGGGTCTTCCCAGCGGCGCGCGATCCACGCGGCGTAGTGCAGCAGGCGCAGCGTGCGCAGCGCCTCGATCAGGTGCAGTTCGCGCCGGTCGAAATCGGCAAAGTCCTCGTAGCCCGCCAGCAGTTCCCCCAGTTGCTGGCGCATGTCGGCGCGATCGCCCGACAGCAGCATCCACAGGTCCTGGATGGCGGGTCCCATCCGCGCGTCGTCGAAGTCGACGAAATGCGGACCATCGGGCGTCCACAGGATGTTGCTGGCATGGCAGTCGCCGTGGAGGCGCAGCGTGTTGACGGAACCGGCGCGTGCATAGCAATGCCGTACCCCCTCCAACGCCATTGCGGACACGCTCCTGTAGGCTTCCAGCAGGTCGGGCGGGATGAAGTCGTGCGCGAGGACGTAGGCGCGCGGTTCGTCGCCGAAGGAGGCGATGTCGAGCGCGGGACGGGTGGCGAAAGGCTGCAATGCGCCCACCGCGTGGATGCGTCCGATGAAGCGACCAATCCATTCCAGCGTGCCCGGCGCATCGAGTTCCGGCGTGCGTCCGCCACGCCGGGGGTAGAGGGCGAAGCGGAAGTCCGCAAAGTGGTGCAGCGTGTTGCCATTGAGCACGAGCGGGGCCACCGCCGGAATCTCGCGCTCCTCCAGCGCGGCAACGAACGCATGTTCCTCGAGGATCTGCGCGTCGGTCCAGCGCGCGGGGCGGTAGAATTTGGCGACCAGCGAGGCTGGATCATCGCCGTATAGCAGGTAGACCCGGTTTTCGTAGCTGTTGAGGGTCAGCAGCCGCCCGTCGGTGCGATAGCCCACGCTGTCGACGGCGTCGAGCAGGCGGTCCGGTGTCAGGTCGGCATAAGGCGCGGCTAAGGTCATCGGCCCATTGTACGGGGGCGCTCGCCGGCCGCTGCTTTCTGTAAGCTTCGCCTGTACGCCGACGACTGAAGTGCGAACCCGGGCTCCACGTCGGTTGGCGGCCGGGAAACGGGGACCGGGGTCTGTCACCGGGCCTGCATGATGTCCAGGGAGATCGTCGATGTCGCTTGCCGCAGCACCTGCCTTGACCGATGCGCCCCCGCGCAGCTACCTCTACTATCGGCACAAGCTGCCGGTGCGGGTGATGCACTGGATCAACGTCATCGCGTTCACCGTGCTGTTCATGAGCGGGCTGCAGATCTTCAATGCGCACCCGGCGCTCAACTGGGGCAAGTCCTCCTACAACGGCAAGCCGCCGCTGCTGGAAATCGGCGCGCGGATGGGCGCCAATGGCGAGCCGCAAGGGGTCACGCGGGTGTTGGGCGCCGAGTTCGATACCACCGGGTTTCTCGGGGTGACCCATGGCGCCAACGGGCAGCTGCAGCCGAGTGCGTTTCCATCGTGGATGATGATCCCGGGCTCGCAGTGGCTGTCGATGGCACGGTCCTGGCACTTCTTCTTCGCGTGGATCTTCGTGGTGAACGGCATCCTGTTCGTGCTCTACACGATCTTCAGCCGGCACCTGACGCGCGATCTCGCCCCCTCCGGCGGTGAGCTGCGCGGCATCGGTGCATCGATCCGCGAGCACCTGCGCTTCAAGCACGCCACCGGCGAAGCCGCGCGCGAGTACAACGTGCTGCAAAAGCTGGCGTACCTGGTCGTGATCTTCGGGCTGCTGCCCGCCGTGATCCTGATGGGCTTCGGCATGTCGCCGTGGTTCAACGCCGCGATCACCGGTTGGGTCGACTGGGTCGGCGGACGGCAGTCGGCGCGCACGATCCACTTCATCGTGGCGTGGATGCTGGTGGCGTTTGTCTTCATCCACGTCTTCCAGGTGATCATCACGGGCGTGTGGAACAACCTGCGCTCGATGATCACCGGCCGTTATCGCATCACCAACGAGGGCCACCATGAAGCTTGAACGCCGGCCGCCGCGCCGCAAATTCTTCACCCGTACCGCCGCGGTGACGTCCGCCGTGCTGCTGGGTGGATGCGACAGCCTATCGCGCAGCGAGTGGTTCCCGAAGGTGCTGAACTCGGTGTCCGGCATCACCGAAAGCGTGGCCAAGGCCGTCGCCGGCCGCAAGTCGATGGCCGAGGAGTTCGCGGAAGCCGATCGCTCGCCGACGTTTCGCAGCAACGGGTCGGACGATCCCGGCACGCCCGAGTACGAAGGCTGGGTCGCCACCGGCTTCAAGGGCTACAAGCTGTCGATCGGCGGCATGGTCGCGCAGCCGCGCGCATTCACCATGGACGAGTTGCGCGCGATGCCGGCGCGCACGCAGATCACGCGCCACGATTGCGTGGAGGGCTGGAGCGCCATCGCCAAATGGAAGGGCGTGCCGCTGGCCTCGCTGCTGGCTGCCGTGCAGCCCAAGCCCGAGGCGCGCTACGCGGTGTTCTACTGCGCCGATCCGATGGGTGCCAACAACACCGACTTCTACTACGAGAGCATCGACCTCGACGACGCCGTGCACCCGCAGACCATCCTGGCGTACGACCTGAACGACGCGGCGCTGCCGGTGGCCAATGGCGCACCGCTGCGGCTGCGCGTGGAGCGCCAGCTGGGCTACAAGCACGCGAAGTACATCACGTCGATCGAGTTCGTCGACAGCTTCGCGAGGATTGCGGGTGGCAAGGGCGGCTACTGGGAGGACCAGGGCTACCAGTGGTGGGCCGGGATCTAGGCGCGGCCGATGCAGCAAGGCCTGTAGGCGAGGCTTCAGCCTCGCAGGCATTCGCGCATGGTCGCGCGAGGCTGAAGCCTCGCCTACTTGGGTGGTTTCGGCGGCGCGTACAGGTCGTAGTCGGTCTGCATCTGTCGCAGCTTCAACACGCCGTAGAACACGACGAGCAGCATCCCCACGACGAGAACGCCGGCAGCGACCCGCTCGACCAGGTACTCGCTCTGGCGGTTGGCGACATAGACGACCACGATCATCGCGACGATGCCGAGGTTGATCGCCCAGTTCACCGGTTTCGGCACGACGTAGTGCAGCGTGCCGAAAC
>JANNYI010000454.1:0-18095 GCA_031410015.1 Betaproteobacteria bacterium
GCCGGTGGCAAGCAGGCGGTCGATGCCGCGCGCGCGCGCGTCGACACCGATCTCGCGGTGGTACGCCGGGCCGTCGGCGCCGGCCTCGCCCCGGTCGCCCATCACCAGCACCCGGGTGCCGGACGCCGCCGCCAGCACGTCGATGGCGGCGCGCATCGAGTCCGGATTGGCGTTGTAGCTGTCGTCGAATACGCGCGCGCCGGAGGCCGCGCGCAGCGCGACCAGGCGGCCGGGCGCCGCGCGAAAGGCCTGCAGGCCGGCGCGGATCGCCTCGGGCGTGGCACCGGCAGCCGTGGCCGCGGCCGCCGCCGCCAACGCATTGCGCACCATATGCACGCCGGGCACCTGCAGCACGATGTCGATGCGCCCCGCGGGCAGAATGATGTCGATGACGCTTGCGTCCTCGCGCAGCGTGCAGCGGCCACGGACATCCGCCGGGGCGTCGATGCCGAAGGTGAGCATGCGGGCACCTGCCGTGCGCGCAGCCATCGTCCAGACCGCCGCGAATGCATCGTCGGCATTGATGATCGCCGTGCCGCCGCGCGGCAGTGTCGCGATGGCATCCGCGTGTTCCGCCGCCACTTCGGCGACGCTCGCCATGAACTCCTGGTGCTCGCGCTGCGCATTGTTGACGAGCACGATGTCCGGTCGCGCGATGGCGGCCAGGTCGCGCGTCTCGCCGCGGTGGTTCATGCCGAGCTCGATCACCGCCGCGCGATGTTCGCCCCGCAGGCGCAGCAACGTGAGCGGCAGGCCGATCGCATTGTTGAGGTTGCCCTGCGTGGCCAGCACGGCGCCCTCGCCGAACTGCGCGCGCAGGATGGCCGCCAGCATTTCCTTGACCGTGGTCTTGCCGTTGCTGCCGACGACGAGCATCAACGGCAACTCGAAACGCGCGCGCCAGTGCGCGGCCAGCATGCCGAGCGCGGCGAGCGGATCGTCGACCGCGATGAGATTGCCGGCCAGTCCCGCCGCGCGGTCACGGGCCACCAGCGCCGCAGCGGCGCCCTGCGCCTGCACGGCGGCGACGAAATCGTGACCATCGAATCGTGCGCCGGCCAGCGCGACGAAAAGATCGCCCGGACGCAGCGCGCGGCTGTCGGTGGTGACACGCGCAAAGGTCGCCGACTGGCCGACCAGCAGGCCGGCGACGGCGCGGGCGGCGCTGGCGGAATCCATCATGCGCCGTTCCATTCGGCCAATGCCGCGGCCGCTTCGGCTGCATCGGAAAACGGCGTGCGGACGCCGTTGCGCTCCTGGTAGGTTTCGTGGCCCTTGCCGGCGATCAGGACCAGGTCCTGTGTGGCGGCCCCCGCAATGGCAGTGCGGATAGCGCGGGCGCGATCGGGTTCCAGCGCCCAGCGCCGGTTGCCGGTTTCGCGAATGCCCTTGACGATGCCCGACGCAATCTCCGCCGGATCCTCGCTGCGCGGATTGTCGCTCGTCACCACCACGCGCGAGGCGAGTCGCGCCGCGATGCGGCCCATCTCCGGCCGCTTGCCCGGATCCCGATCGCCGCCGCAGCCGAAAACGCAGATGAGTTCGCCGGTACCGGTGACCGCCGGGCGCAGCGCGGTGAGCGCCTTGTCCAGCGCATCCGGCGTGTGCGCATAGTCGATCACGACCAGCGGCTTGCCGTGGCCGCCCAGGCGCTGCATCCGGCCGGGAGGCGCGGTCAGCGTCGCCAGTGCCATGGTCGCGGCGGCGAGCGGAATCTCGCTGGCCAGCAGCACCGCGAGCACGCCGAGCAGGTTCGACGCGTTGAACGCGCCCACGACCGGCGCGGTGAAGGACGTGCGGCCCCACGGCGTGGCAACGTCGAGCGACAATCCCGCGGTGTCCATCGTCATCGACGTCGCGCCGACGTCGGCCGTCCCCATGCCGTACGTCAGCACGCGCTGGCCGCGCGCACGCGCCGTGTCGATCAGGCTTTGCCCGAATGCGTCGTCGGCGTTGATGACGAGCGTCTTGAGACCGGGCCACGTGAAGAGGCGCGCCTTGGCGGCGCCGTAGGCCGCCATCGTGCCGTGGTAGTCGAGGTGATCGCGCGACAGGTTGGTGAACAGCGCAACGTCGAACTTGACGCCGTTGACGCGACCCTGCTCCAGCCCGTGCGAGGATACTTCCATCGCCACCGCGGTGGCGCCGGCCGCCCGGAACTGCGCGAGCAGTTCATGCAGCACCGCGACATCGGTGGTGGTGTGCGTTGCCGGTGCCAGTGCGCCGAGCAGTCCGTTGCCGAGCGTGCCCAGCACCGCGGCGCGGCGACCGCAGGCTTCCATTGCCTGCGCGATCCAATGGGCGCAGGACGTCTTGCCGTTGGTGCCGGTCACGCCGGTCATCCACATCGAGCGCGACGGGCTGCCGTAGATGAAATCGGCAAGGCCTCCCAGGCGTTGCTGCAGGCGGTCGACACCGACATTCGCCGCATTCCACTCGTCGCGCCACCGGAAGTTGTTCGAATCCCAAAGGACGGCCGAGGCGCCGCGGGTCAGCGCATCGGGTATGTACGCGCGGCCATCCGCATGCAGCCCCGGATACGCGGCGAACGCCACGCCGGGTTCAACGCGCCGGCTGTCCGCGGTGATGCGCCGGGGAAACGCGGCGAGGCGGGCGAGCAGCGCCGGCACGTCGTGGATTTCCTGCGTGCCGACCAACGCGGCAGCCATCAGGTTTCCTCCCTGATCGTGGCGTTGTCCGGCGGCAGGATCACGTTGTTGACCGGCGCATCGGTGGGAACGCCGAGCGTGCGCAACGCCGAACCGGTCACGTTCGAGAACACCGGTGCCGCGACGTCGCCGCCGTAATATTTTCCGGCCGTCGGCTCGTCGATCATCACGGCGACGATGAGCCGCGGATTGGATACGGGGGCAAAGCCGACGAACGACGAGATGTAGCGGTTGGAGTAGCCCCGGCCTTCCACCTTGTGCGCGGTCCCGGTCTTGCCGGCCACCCGATAGCCGACCACCTGTGCCTTGGGCGCGGTGCCACCCGGCAGCGTGGCCAGTTCGAGCATGTGCCGCACGACCCGGGCTGTCTCCGGCTTCAGCGTCTGCCGCCCGGCGACATGGCCCTCGGTCTTGAACAGCGTGGCCTGCTTCACTTCGCCGTCCGTGGCGAACATCGTGTAGGCGCGGGCAAGTTGCACCAGGTTGACCGAAAGGCCGTGCCCGTACGACATCGTCGCCTGCTCGATCGGCTTCCAGGTCTTGGCCGCGCGCAGACGGCCACCGACTTCGCCGGGGAAGCCGGTCTTGGGCGTCGTGCCGAAGCCGGCCTCGGAGAACATGGTCCATAGCGTCTCCGCCGGCAGGCCGAGCGCGATCTTGGCGGCGCCCACGTTCGACGATTTCTGGATGACCTGCTCGACCGTCAGCGCGCCCTGCGGGTGCGCATCGTGGATCGTCTGCGTGCCGATCGTGAGCGAACCCGGCGCCGTCTGGATGATCGTGTCCGGGCGCACGCGGCCGGCCTCGAGCGCGGCGGCGATCGTGAACGGCTTCATCGTCGACCCGGGCTCGAACACGTCCGTCAGCGCGCGGTTGCGCATGCGCTCGCGGGCCACCTTGTCGCGCCGGTTGGGGTTGTACGTGGGCCAGTTGGCCAGCGCGAGGATCTCGCCGGTCTGGACGTCGAGCACCACGACGCCCCCGGCCTTGGCCTTGTGCAGCTCGACCGCGGCCTTCAACTCGCGAAACGCGAGGTACTGCAGTCGGGTGTCGATGGCGAGCGCCAGGTCGCGGCCGGCCTGCGGCGGCTTCACCGCCGCGACGTCCTCCACCGCTTCGCTGCGGCGGTTGATGATCACGCGGCGGCTGCCGGGAATGCCGGCCAGCCATGGCTGCTGCGCCAGCTCGATCCCCTCCTGCCCGGCATCGCGGTCGCCGGTGAAGCCGATGATGTGCGCGGTGACTTCGCCGCCCGGATAGAAGCGGCGATATTCGTTCTGGTCGTTCAACCCGCGGATATGGAGCGCCATCGCCCGCGCGGCGGCCTCGGGCGCGATCTGCCGCGCGATGAACGCGAAGTCCTCGTTGGCATTGAGCCGCGCCGTGATCTTCTGCGGCGTCGTGTCGAGAATGCGCGCGAGTTCGGCCAGCGCCTCGGGCGACGCGCTGAACTTGTCCGGGAATGCCCACAGCGACTTGACCGGCGTGGACAACGCCAGCGCGTCGCCGAAGCGGTCGACAATGCGACCGCGATGCGCCGCCACCTCGAGTTCGCGGGAGTGCCGCGCGCTGCCCTGCGACTGCAGGAACTCGTTGTCGATCCATCCGAGGTACACGCAGCGACCGGCGAGACCCACGAGCATCAGCGCCAGCATGCCGAACACCAGCGGCGAGCGCAGGCGCGGCAACGGGGGCGGCGCGTCGTCGCCATGCCGCAGCCTGGTGGCACGCGTGGCGGCCGCCTTCATCGGGGCACCGCCGCGCGTGGCGCGACGCCGACGATCTCGGTGCGGGCGGACGTGGGCAATTGCATCCGCAGCGTTTCCCGCGCCACCTTCTCCACGCGCGCCGGCATACCCCACGTCGACTGCTCGAGCTGCAGCTGCCCGTACTCGGTCTCGAAATTGCGCGCCGCGGCCTGGGCGCGCTCGAGCTCGATGAAGCGCTGCCGCGACTGGTGGCGCGACGTCACCAGCGACAGCGCGCAAACGATCAGGATGCCGAGCAGCACGAGGTTGATGCGGGTCACGCCGCCAGTCCCTCGACCATGCCCCGCGGCCAGTCGGCCGGCAGCGGGTGCGCCGTGCGTTGCGCCACGCGCAGCACCGCGCTGCGGGCACGCGGATTGCGCGCCACTTCGCCGGCGCCTGGCTTGATCGCGCGGCCGACGGGCAGCAACGCCACGCCCGGCAACTGCGCCGTGGCAATGGCCAGCCGCGAAGTCGCGGCATCGCCGCCAAAGGGCTGCGATGCCCGCGCAATGAAACGCTTGACGATCCGATCCTCCAGCGAATGGAAACTGATCACGGCGAGCCTGCCCTCCGAGCGCAACAGCGACACCGCCCGCGGCAGCGTCGCCTGCAGCTCAGACAACTCGCGGTTCACGAAAATCCGAAGGGCCTGGAACGTGCGCGTGGCCGGATCCTGACTCCAATCACCCCGCGCGCGCGCGCCGAGGGCTTCGGCCACGATGTGCGCGAGCTGGCGTGTCCGTAGGATGGGATCGCGCGCGCGCGCCGCCGCAATTGCTCTTGCAATCGATTGAGCAAACCGTTCTTCACCATAGTCGCGAATGACCTCCATCAGTTCACGCGGCGTGGCACGGGCCACGAACTCGGCAGCGGATTCGCCGCGCGACGGATCCATCCGCATGTCGAGCGGACCGTCGTGGCGAAAGGAGAAGCCGCGCTGCGCATCGTCGATCTGCGGCGAGGAGATGCCGAGGTCGAGCAGCACGCCATCCACCTGCGCGGGTGCCAGCGCGCTGATGACGTCGGGCAATTCCGAGAACCACGCGCGGTGAAACGAAAAACGGGGCTCGTGCGCGGCCAGCTCGCGGCCCGCGGCTTCGGCGGCCGGGTCGCGGTCGAGCGCAATGAGCCGGCCGGAGGCGGCAAGGCGGGCGAGGATGGCGCGGGTGTGGCCGCCGCGGCCGAAGGTGGCATCGACGTAGATACCGTCGGGCTTGACCGCCAGTGCCGCCACGGCTTCTTCGAGCAGGACGGGGATATGGCTGCCGCTGTCCATCAGAGCGAGAAGCCGTCGAGCTCGGGCGGCAACCCGTTGGCAGGGAACGCGATCGCCTGAGCGGTTTGCGCCTGCCAGCGCGCCTCGTCCCACAGTTCGAATTTCTGGCCCTGGCCCACCAGGACGACGTGCTTGTCGAGCGCGGCATAGCGGCGCAGTGCCGGCGGCACGAGGATGCGACCCGCCGCGTCGATTTCCACATCGTCGGCATGGCCGACGAGCAGGCGCTGCAGGCTGCGAATCTGTTCGTTGAACGACGACAGCGCCATCAGGCGTGCCTGGATCGGTTCCCACGCCGCGAGCGGATACAGGAGGAGGCAGCGCGAGGGATCAGCGGTCAGGACAAGCCGGCCGTCGCCGGTCGGCGCCAGGCCATCGCGATGCCGCGCGGGCACCACCAGCCGCCCCTTGGCGTCGAGAACGAGCTGCGTGACGCCGCGAAACACGGCAGGCGCCGGTCCCGCACCGTTGCCACCGGCTGGCGCCGCTCCAGCGTTGCTCGTTTCCGCCACTGCCCGCTCTCCTCGTTCGTGTGGCGCTTCCGGCAAGGTTGCCGGGACCCCGGATTGGTCGGCGGGATGCCGGTTACCCCACTTTCACCCACTTTTTACCACTTGGCGGAACTATACGCGGGAAGATTGAGCCCGGTCAACCGTTTTCCGGTTTGCGAACAATGACTTAGCGCTGAATTTGCAACAAAACCCTTTTATCAGCATAAATAGATACTTAGCACTCAAAGCGGAAGTGAGTTAAGAGGTGTGAAGACCCATTTTTCCCACCGAAGAACGAACGTTCGATCTGGAGGAGAAATGAGGCGATATCGATCGATTTGGTGGCGGTTGCGGCGCTCGGGCGCATGGTGCCGGCTCGGGACAGCTTGATGCCGCCGGCATGGGCGCCCCCGCTCCCTGTCGCCGCCGGGTCTCGGCGCCCAAGGCTGTGTCCTATCGACGCTCGGCCGGCCAGCCGCTACGCTCGCGGGCCCTTCCCGACCATCGCAGCCAATGAACCGTCGAATCGCCATTGCACTTGCCGCCTCCACGCTGGCCGCCACCGTCGGGGCGCAATCGTTGCCTCCGGGCACCACGGTCAGTTCCGTCGCGCTCACCGGCATCACCCAGTTCGACACCGACCTCGACAGCGGGGGCAGCTTCCGCCGCTCCGAGGTCGTGGCCAGTGGCGAGCTGCTGCGCCAGTTCACGCCGCAGTTCGCGGCGGGAATGTCCGTGCGCTACCAGTTCGCCCAATGGAATTTCGACCAGCCGAAGGCGTTCGGTGGCCGCGCCCCGTGGGGCGACATCCAGGCGCCGCAGATCGGCGCGACATTTCTCTATGCGCCGAACGAAGACTGGCGCATCGTGGTCGCCCCGACGCTCGAGTGGGCGTACGAGGACGGCGCCAGCGCGGGCGACGCGCAGATCTATGGTGCGGTGGTCATTGCGTCCAGGGTGTTCTCGCCGACGCTCACCCTCGGCGTGGGCGGCGCCGTGTTCCGCCAGCTCTACCAGACCAAGGTATATCCCTTCATCACCGTCGACTGGCGCATCAATGACCAGTGGCGGCTGTCGAATCCGCTGCCGGCCGGTCCTGCCGGAGGGGCGGGACTCGAACTCACGTACCAACCCAGGGATGGGTGGGAAACCGGCTTCGGCGGCGCCTACCGGTCCACGGTCTTTCGCCTGAACGACGAGGGCACGGTACCGGGCGGCATTGGCGAACAAACCGCCATTCCGTTGTTCCTGCGCATCAGCCATGACTTCAGCAGGCAGACTCGCCTCGATTTCTATGCGATCGCCCTTGTCAACGGCAAGCTCACGGTGAACAATCCCAGCGGGGACGAGGTCTTTTCCGACAAGTACAAGACCGCCCCGGCGCTGGCCCTGTCGCTGCGCCACCGGTTCTGAACGTCTGAAGGGAGTGCACGATGAGTGCCATTCACCGCAGGTTGCTGCGTTTCGCCCTGGCCGCCGGCGCATTGGCCGTGCTGGCCGGCTGCGCGACCAAGTTCGACTACAACGGCAATCCGATCTATTTCCTGCAGTACGGACAGCCGACCGACAATGCCATCGACTACTCGAACCCGCGCCTGCCGATCCTGCCGCGCGGGCGCCCGGTGGACCCGCTGTGGGAAGTCCCCAGCCCCTACGAGTACAACGACCTGTCCCGCTATTCGTGGCTGAATGCGCCGCCGGCCGACGTACTGGTCGCGCGACTCGGCGATAATGCGGTCTGTGCCTCCACCTGTGCTTCCAACGCTTTCGGCGTGCGCATGCTGGCTCGCGCTGACGTTGGCGATTTCAACCGCGCTACCGTCATCCGCTGACGCCCAGACGCCCGCCGTTCCCGCCGCCGCGCCGTCGCGCCTGCGCGCGGACGCGCCTGTCCAATACACCGTAACGGTTGTCGCGCCGCCCGACGTCGCGGGTGCCGTCAACAGCGCCGTCGACCTGATCCGCTGGCAGGGCTTTGCGGACATGACCGAGGACCTCTTCGACCGGCTTGCGAGGCAGGCGGTGCCGCAGGCCGGCGAGGCCGCGGCGACCCAGGGCTTCTTCTCGGCCAAGGTCGACGTTGCGGTAAATCGCACGGCCGATCCGGTGCTGGTGACGCTCACCGTGATTCCCGGCGTGCCCACGGAGATCAGCGCGGTTCGCATCGACGTCAACGGCGCGGCGACGGAAACCGACCACGGCAAGGCGATCATCCAGCAGCTGCGCGACCAGTGGCTGCTGCCTGTCGGCGAAGAATTTCGCCAGCGGACCTGGACGGCCGCCAAGAACGCCACCGTGGCCACGCTGGCCGCCAATGCCTATGCCGCAGCGAGCCTGGTCGAAAGCGAGGCGCGCGTGGATCCCGTCGAGCACAGCGCGGCATTGTCCGTCGTGCTGGACAGCGGACCCGCGTTCCGCTTCGGGCGCTTCGATTTCCGCGGCCTCGAGCGTTACTCAGCGGAAATGGTCCAGAATTTTTCGCCGATCGAACCCGGCAGCCTGTACAGCGAACAGTCGCTCGATGACTTCATCCGGCGGCTGCTCGCTTCCGGCTACTTCGCCAGCGTCCAGGCCGCGATCGACCCCGATCCGGCGCAGGCGGAGGCCGCTACGGTGACGATGTCGTTCATCGAGGCGCCGACGCGACGGCTGGAAGCCGGCTTTGGCTACTCCACCGATACGCAGTACCGCATCAGCGCCAACTACGCCAATCTCGATACCCGGGGCATCGGCCTGCAGTTCTACGCGGATGCGCGCATCGAGACGAAAATCCAGGAAGCCAGCCTGCGCCTGGTGCGTCCGCCCACGGCGGGAGGCTGGATCGACACGTGGGGCATCCAGTTGCAGGGCACCGACATCGAGAACCTGGTGACGAAGACGGCGTCCGCCACGTGGCGCCGCCGCGGCCTCGACGAGCGCCGCACGCCCGCTTTCGGCATCGGCTTCTACAACGACGAGCAGACGCCGTCGGGCTTTCCCAACGCGTATTCGCATGCGCTCTACATCGACGGCGAATACACGTGGCGCAACGTCGACAGCCTGCTCGAACCCACCCGCGGCTGGATGGCCACCGCGCAGCTGGGCGGCGGGATTCCCGGCGCGTCGACGGAGAGCTTCGCGCGCGTCATCGGGCGCGCCGTGGCGTGGTATCCGTTGTCGAAATCCAATACGCTGTCGGCGCGGGTCGAGGCCGGTGCGGTGCTCGCCAAGTCGCGCGACGGCATCCCATCCAATTTCCTGTTCCGCACCGGCGGTGACACCACGGTGCGCGGCTACGCGTTCGACAGCCTCGGTGTCCCGCAGGGCGACGCGGTCGTGGGCGGTCGCTACTACGCGGTGGCCAGCGTGGAGGCGGTGCACTGGATCACCCGGTCGTGGGGGGTGGCCACATTCGTCGACGCCGGCAACGCCACCGATTCGACGACGCTGACGCATCCCGCGGTGGGCTATGGCATCGGCGCGCGGCTGCGCACGCCGATCGGGCCATTCCGCCTCGACCTTGCCTACGGGCAGGAAACCGCGAGCGTGCGCGTGCACTTTTCGGTGGGCCTCGCGTTCTGATGGCAACAGACGACACGCCCGCCATCGCCGCACCCGCGACCCAGCGACGACGGCGGTGGCCGCGCGTGCTCGCGGGCCTCGCGCTGGCACTGGGGCTGGCCGGCGCCGCAGGTTACGCGTGGCTGGGCACCGATAGCGCGCTGCGCTTGGTGCTGGGCCGCGCCACGGCGGCCAGCGAGGGCCGGCTCACGTTCGAAGGCGCCGAGGGTTCGCTGCTTTCGATCGTCCAGGTCGCGCGCATCGACTGGCGCGGCGACGACGTCGACATCGGCGCGCGCGAGGTGTCGATGGCATGGAGTCCCTTCGATCTCGTCTCGCGGCGCTTCACCGTCGCGGGCCTTGCGGCGCGGCATATTGCCGTCACCGTCCGCAACACTGCGGACTCCGCCTCCGGGCTGCCGGCGACGCTGGCGCTGCCTCTGGAGGTCAACATCCGCAACGTCGGCGTCCAGAGTCTTACCTGGACGACACCGAAGGGCAGCGGCGCGCTGACCGGGATCGCGTTCAGCTATGCCGGCGGCGCAACCTCGCACCGGCTGGCCGACCTGCGGTTCGTCACACCCGACGGCACGCTTTCCGGCGGCGCCGAAGTCGGCGCCACGGCGCCTTTTCCGTTGCGCGGCGAACTCGAATTCGCAGGCGACGCCGATTGGGAGGGCGCGCTCGCGAGGGTCAAGGTCGCGGGACCGCTCGAGCGCCTGGATCTCGATGCGCGCGGGACGCTGCGCGACGCGAAGGTTGCCGCCCGCATCGTTGCCACGCCCTTTGCAGCCGTGCCGCTCGTCAGCGCCGACATCGACGCCAGCGCTGTCAATGTCGCGCAGTGGAATGCGGCGTGGCCCGCCACCGACCTCACGCTGAAGCTCGTCGCGCGGCCGGATGGCGACGGCTTCACCGGCACCGTCGAGGCGCGCAATGCGCAGGCAGGCCCGCTCGATGCGGGGCGCATTCCGGCGGAGAGCCTGAACGCGCGCTTCGCCTGGCGCGACGGCACGTTGGCACTGAGCGACGCCGAAGTCGCAGTCGCGGGCGGCGGCAGCGCCAGCGGACGGGTCACGATACCAACGCGCGGCGGCGCCAGCGACTGGGCGCTGCAACTGCGCGACGTCAACCTCGCCCGCATCCAGTCGACGCTGCTGGCCACGCGCCTGTCGGGAACTCTCGTCGCCGAAGTCACCGGCAGCCGCCAGAGCGTGCGTGGCGACCTGCGCGAGGATGCGCGCGCGCTGACGTTCGCCGCAGTGGTCGAAGGCCGGCGCGTGCGCATCGACAGCTTCCGCGCGCAGGCCGCCGGTGGCGAGCTCGCCGGACAGGGCACGCTCGCGCTGGACGGCACGCGGCCGTTTTCCGTCAACGCGCGCGCCGCGAAGTTCGATCCGTCGCGCTTCGCCGACGTCCCGCCGGCGCTGCTGACCGGGACCATCGAGGCCTCCGGGACGCTGGCGCCCGCATGGGACGTCGTGGCCAGCGTGACCCTCGACGCGGGCAGCAGGTTTGCCGACACCGCCGTGTCCGGCAAGGCGCGCGGGCACGTCACGCCAGGCCGCGCGACGGACCTCGATGCGACCATCAAGGCCGCCGGCGCGACGGCAACGCTGAAAGGCGCCTGGGGCACGCTCGTCGACAAGCTCCAGTTCTCGCTGGACGCGCCCCGAGTGGGCGAACTGCGGCCCCTGCTGCTGCGCGCGACGCCGCAGTGGCCGGACGCGCTCGCCGGCGCCGTCAGGATGACCGGGACGCTGTCCGGCACGCCGCGCAATCCGGGGCTGACCCTCGACGCACACGGACAGGCGCTGCAATGGGGCCGGGCGCTGCGCGCGGCGACGCTCGATGTCACGGCCACCTTCGCCCCCGGCAACGAGACCGGTGCGGCGTTCGACAAGCGCGCGCTGCAGATCATGGCGAACGGCACCAGCCTCTCGACGCCGCAGGGCGAGCTCAAGCTGGCGCGGGTCAGGGTCACCGGCACGCTCGCCCGCCACGACGGCGCGATCACGGCCGCCGGCGACGGCTTCAACGTCGCGGCCGGCTTCGCCGGTGGGCTCGAGGATCGCAAGCCTGCCGATGGCAAGCCGGAACTGGCGTGGTCGGGCAAGGTGAGCCAGCTGACCAACACCGGCAGCGTGCCGTTGGCGCTGGAGGCGCCCGCGACGCTCGTGGTGTCGCGGGCACGCGTGGAGCTCGGTGCCGCGCACATCGCGATCGCCGAGGGCCGCGCCGACATCGAGCGGCTGGTGGTGGATGCCGGCCGCGTGGACACGCGCGGATCGTTCACCGCGATTCCCGTCATTGCAGTGGCGCGACTGGCGGGCACGAAGCTGCCCTTCACGTCGACGGTGGTGCTGGGCGGCGACTGGAACGTGACGGCCGCGCCGAAGCTCAACGGCACGTTCAACGTGAAGCGCGAAAGCGGCGACTGGTTTGCCGCCGAGAACGCCAACCTCGACATTTCCGAACGGGCGCTCGGCATCACTGCGCTGGAGCTCGCGGGCCGGTTTGCTGACGATGCGCTCGACACCACCGCGCGCTTCCGTTCATCGCGCGGAGGCTCGGCCGACGCCACGTTCACGCTCGCCGCCGGCGCCACGCCCGGCACCCCGTCCATCGACGCCGCGATGCGCGCCACGCTGCAGGCCGACATGACGACGCTGCGGCCCCTGCAGCCCTGGCTCGGCACGACCGCGGTGGTCGACGGCCGCGCGCACATCGACATCGAGGCGCGCGGCACGCTGGCGCAACCGACCTACGGCGGCACCCTGACCGCGGATGCGCTGCGCTTCGCGGTTCCGCAGTACGGCGTGCAGCTGCAGGACGGCCGGCTGCGCGCGCGGCTTTCCGATCGCACCATCGTGCTGGACGAGCTATCGCTCGCCGGCGGCGAAGGCCGCTTCGTCGCGGAAGGAACGCTGGCGGCGGCGCGCGACGAGGCCGCAACGACCGCCGCCAGCCGGGCCAAGGTCGAAGTGCGCTGGCGCGCCGAAAAATTCACCGTGGTCAACCGGCCCGATCTGCAGATCGTGGCGGGCGGCAACGGCACACTGGCGTTGCAGGACAAGCGGTTGGCGCTGACCGGCACCGTGGATATCCTCAACGGCACGGTGACCTATGCGCCTACCATCGACGGCCGGCTGTCCTCCGACGTCGTGATCGTCGGCCGGCCGCGACTGGCCGCCGACGCCGACGGCACGGGCGACGTACCGCTGTCGCTCGACCTCGATGTCGGCTTCGGTTCCAACTTCCGCTTCAGCGGCGACGGTCTCGAGACGCGTCTGGAAGGCCGCGTGCGGCTCACCAACAACGCCGCCGGCGTCCTCTTTGCGAACGGCACCATTCGCGCCGTGGACGGCACTTACTACGTGTTCGGCCAGCGCCTCGTCATCGATCGCGGCAACCTGATCTTCAACGGCCGCGCCGACAACCCCGGTCTCGATGTCGTGGCGCTGCGCAAGAATCTTGCTGTGGAAGCCGGCGTCGAGGTCCAGGGCACGGTTCGCGTGCCGCGCGTGCGGCTCGTTTCCAATCCGCCGGTTTCCGACGGCGAAAAGCTCTCGTGGCTCATCACCGGCCAGGGGATCGATCGCGCATCCACCGCGGACCTGGCGGCACTTTCGGCGGCGTCGGCGTCTTTGCTTACCGGCAGCGAGCGTCCATTCACCACGCAGATTGCCAACCGCCTCGGCCTCGACGACATTTCGTTCCGCGGCTCGACTGCCTCCACGACAGGTGGAACCTCCGGCCAGGTCGTCGCATTGGGCAAGCGCATCTCCGACCGCCTGTCGATCGTCTACGAACAGGGACTGACGGTGGCCACGAATGCGCTGCGCATCGAGTATGCGCTGACGCAGACGCTGACTGTGCGCGCGGAAGCGGGCACGGTCAGCAGCATCGGCATCTTCTTCCGCCGGACCTACAACTGACGCGACTTCGGCATGGCGCGCCCTGTGGCGGCGCAGCACTCGCGATGGCGTTGTGACAGACAAATGAAACGCCGTGCATCGGATTCGCGAACTTTCCGCTTACATTCGGCCGAGGATTGGTCTACGCTTTGAAACCCAGCCTGCCCGACGCTGGCATTCCAAGAGCATTCCTTCATCACAAGGAGCGACCATGAGAATCAAGACCAAGGCCGTATTGGCCATCGGCGCGCTGGCGGCATTGCTGCCGTTCGGCATCCAGAGCGTGCAGGCGGCTACTGCCACCACCCCCGTCGCAGCGATGGCGAATGGCATCAGCACGCCGATCGACTCGGTGATCGATCTTGCGGTCAGCCAGATGTCGTCGCGGTTGAAGCTCTCGAACGCCGACCGTCTCGTCGCGCGCGAGCAGATGCAGTTCCAGTATCGCTCGCTCACGCCGGACCAGCAGCGCGAAATCCAGACTGCGGCGCGGAGCATCAACAGCGAGGAGTCGGTGCAGCGCGTCACGCAGCTGCTTGCCGCGGCAACGCGCGCAACTGCGGAACTGGCGCTCGCCGACGCAAGGGCTGCCTCACCCGAAACGGGGCAGCGGAGCGTCAATCAGACCAAACTCGGTCTCGCGGGTACGGACCTGGTTTTTGTCGCGACCGCGGGACCATGCCGCGTGGCCGATACGCGCTTCGGCATCAATGGCTCTTGGCCTGGTCCGGTCAATGCAGGCGAAGGCCGCCAGATCTGGGCGTTTTCAGACTCACCCGGCTATCCATGGAATCTTGATCAAGGTGGTACGGGCACATCCAGCACCGGCAATTGTGTCGGATCGGATTACGGGGGGTCGGTTACGCCGGCGATCGCGGTGGTGACGTTGACTGTGGTTGATACCTCCTCCCCGGGATCGCTGATCGCGTGGAACGGTACCCCGACGCTTACGGTGGGTAGTGCGCTCGCATGGAATCCGGGGGATCGCCTGGCCAATACAACGGTGGTGGCGCTGAACCGCTTTGGCGCGCAGTTTCCGTCTAGTGGCCCCTACAAGCGAGACTTCGCGGTCTTCAACAACTCGGGTTCGGCGATCAACGTGGTGGCGGACGTCGTCGGCTACTTCATCCGTAATCAAGCCACCGCGCTGGAATGCTCGGCCGTCAGCGGCCCGTCGACACTGCTTGGTGCCGGAGTATCGCAACTGATCGGCGCGCCTTCGTGTCCCACCGGATTCACCGCGATGACTGCGCGCCCCTTCACCAACGTCTTTGGCGTGTACACGGGAACACTGACTTCAACCAGCTGCCGCATCACCAACACCACTGGGGCTGCCGTCAGCGTCGACTGCGACGCGTTCTGCTGCCGGGTTCCCGGCCGCTGATCTGAACTTACGCTTCAGCCCATTGAACGCGCCCGATCCGGCTCCGCCGGGTCGGGCGTTTTCATTGCAGTCTGATGCTGCTTTGACCGCGCCGGATCGCCATTCCGAGCAGCCCCACTGCTGCCAGCGCAAGCACAACCTGCGCGAAAAAGATGGCACTGTACCCACCATCGTCGCTGAGCCCCGCAGCCTGCGCAATGGCAAACACCAGCTGCAGCAACTCGAGGCCGAACTCCGTCCCCAGCATGATCGCGATCGACGGCAGGGCCGCCAGCAGTGGATGCATCGCGGCATCGCGCAGCACCACGAGGCAAACCAGCACGGTGAGGCCGGCCACGCCGAAGCCCCCGATGCCCGGCGTCAGGAGGAAGTACAACGGATGGGCGACCCACGGATACGCCGCAATGGCGGCGAGACCCACCACGGCAATGCCCGCGAACCCTAGCAGCAGTGCAGAGTGCGCGGCGGGCCGGCGCTGCACGAGCACGCCGGCGACAAGCGTGCCCGCGATCTGCGCCGCCGCCGAGAGCGTCGAGCGGTCCGCGATGAACGACTCGGTGAATTGGTGCTGCACGAGCCACGCGGTGTCGAAGAAACCGGTGGTGGGCATCTCCAGCACGAACAGCGCGAGCAACAGCCTTCCCGCAGTGCCGGTCAGCGCGGGCGGCATGACATACGCCTTGAACGCGCTTACCAGCCAGATGGCCGCAGCGGCGAACACCGCGAGGCACGCCAGCGTCGCCGGCTTCGCATAGCCCGACACCGAGCCGGACGTCGTCCAGAGCTCGAACGCGACCACCGCCGCCACGAACGCCAGCAGCAGATGCGCAGGCATCACGGTGACCGTTGTCCCGGGCTCACGCGTGGCCGGAAGCACGAAGGCGAGCGCGCAGAGCAACGCGAGCAGCACCAGCGGCAGCGCCGAGAACCCGAGGAAATACCAGCCGATACCAAACGCCGGCAGGAGGAGCCTGACCATCTGCGGCGCGACCAGGAACCCCGCGGGCGCCGCCCCGGTCCACAGCGATGTCAGCGTCGTGCGCATGGCGGGCGTCGGGGCGAGCGCCACGAGCGACTGCGCCGTGGGCGCCAGCAGCGCGAGCGCGCCGGCGCCGAAGGCGAAGCAGCCAAACGCCGCAATCTCGCGCAGCGCAGGCGATTGGCCGGAAAGGTCGACCAGCGCAAAGGTGGCGAAGGCGGCCGCCGCGACGAGGCAGGCGCCGATGGCCAGCGCCCGCGCGCTCATTCTCTGCAGCAGCAGCGGACAGGCAGCGAGCGCCACCACCATCCCCGCGATGATCAGCTCCAGCAGCAGCGCGACGTGTTCCGTGGTGATGCCCAGCGCCGCAGCGAACCGGGCCTCGCTGACCAGCACCGAGCTGCTGACGATGGACTTGAGGCCATTGCCGAGGAGCGCGATGCCCGCGAGCACGGCAAAGGCGGCAGTACCGGAGGAGCCTTGCGGAGGCGTGCGCGCCCGTGGCACGGCGGCGGCGCGGTCTTGCGCAGAGGGCATGCGTGGGGCGACCGGCATGCCGCATTATCAATCAAGTGGCGCGCCCGACAGGATTCGAACCTGTGACCCTTGGCTTCGGAAACCAATACTCTATCCAACTGAGCTACGGGCGCGTGAACCCGCTATTGTAGCCGCCCGCCGCTGGACGCGTCCATGAGACCGTCCATGCCTGCCGCAGCAGGGCGCTGTCCCGCGGCCGGGCCACGCTATAATGGGCGGCTTTTGGAAGCGGCAGGATTCGAGGCGGCCGGCTTCCCTTACACCGACGCCGCGAGTCCGACCCAACGCGGCGTTGCCACAGCCAACCACGCGATACCACCATGACCGAAGAGCATTCGTCCCCGATCAAGACCCCGAAACAACTCATCGTCGTCGTGCTGCTGGCATTTGCAGTACCGATCGCGCTGGCCATCCTGGTGTCGCAGCTCGTCACCAGCGGCAAGAAAGGCACCGAAGACAGCGAAAACGGCGTCCTGGCGCGCATCGCGCCGGTGGGCACCGTCGTCCTGGCCGAAGCCAGCGGGCCCAAGGGCATGCTCACCGGCCAGCAGGTCTACGGACAGGTGTGCAAGACCTGTCACGAAGGCGGCCTGGCCGGTGCGCCCAAGTTCGGCGACAAGGCGGCGTGGGCCAAGATTGTCGCGCAGGGCGACAAGCTGTCGTTCGAACACGCGATCAACGGCATCCGCGCCATGCCGGCGCGTGGCGGCAACGGCGAACTGACCGACGACGAGGTCAAGCGTGCGGTCGTGTACATGGCCTCGCAGGTCGGCGCCACTTGGACGGCGCCGCCGGTTGCGGCGCTTGCCGCAACCGCGCCGGCCGCTGCCGCTGCTGCGCCGGTCGCTTCCGTGGCAGCACCTGCAGCAGCAGCGCCTGCTGTCGTGGCGGCGGCAGCACCGGCCGCCGCGGCGGCCGCAAAGCCCGACGGCAAGAAAATCTACGACGCCGGCTGCGTGGCGTGCCACGGCGCGGGTGTCGCCGGCGCGCCCAAGTTCGGCGACAAGGCGGCGTGGGCACCACGAATCAAGACCGGCATGGACGCGCTCTATGCGTCGTCCATCAAGGGCAAGGGCGTGATGCCGGCCAAGGGTGGCAACACGGCGCTGTCGGATGCCGACGTCAAGGCCGCCGTCGATTTCATGGTGGCCGCCGCGAAGTAACGCACCCCAAAAAAAGGGGCCAGGGTCGAATTTCAGATACGACCCTGGCCCCTTTTTATTTGGGCAGTGCTCCGCGACTGCGAGGCTGGAGCCTCGCGCAACGTTGCATCTATGGTCTCGTGAGCATCGCCTTCAGCGACTTCAGCCGTTCGCTGCCCGCCGCCTTTTCCTTCTCCGCATCGCTGCCGGTGAGCGGCGTATCCGCATAGCGCAGGTCGTCCTGCGCCAGTTCGGCGATGAAGCGCGACGGCAGGCAGGTGGCCATGTCGCCCGCGCGCCGGCGCCGTCGGCAATACGACAGGTGCAACGACTGCTGCGCGCGCGTGATGCCCACGTACATCAGGCGGCGCTCCTCGTCGACATCACCCTTCTCGATCGTTTCGCGATG
>JANNYI010000455.1:0-3123 GCA_031410015.1 Betaproteobacteria bacterium
CCGCGCGAGGCTGACGCCTCGCCTACGGAATCGACGGGACCCGCGCCTGCGTGCGTGGAAATCGATGGGGCCCGCACCCTAACGCGTGGAATTTTCGGTGGCCGCCGGCGGCAAGGCCGACAGTTCGCGCGCGCCCACGCGCTGCACCACTGGATCGGACCACGCGCCGGTGACGCGATAGTCGTAGCTGAACATCTTCTCGATCGGATTGTCGAACATATGCTGCGCGAGGAACGTGCCCGCGCCGACTACGGCGCCCAGCAATGGATTGGCCAGGAACAGCACGGCGGCTCCTGCCGAGACACTGGTGGCGAGCGACGGCAGCACGCGCACGTTGAGCTGCTGCGTTTCCTTTGCGAGATCGATTTCGCCGTTGATCTTGACCGACGCAGCGGGACCGGCAAGCCGCAGGTTGTCGGTGCGCATCAGGCCACGCTGCACGACGAAGTCGCCGGTGATGTCGTCGAAGGCGAAGCCGTCGCTGAAGACGTCGCGGAAGTCGAGCGTGATCCGCCGCGGCAGCGCCTGCAGAGACAGGACGCCCAACAGCTTGCCAATGCCCGGATCGATCTTGGTGAATTGCCCGGCGCCGGCGACCAGGCCGAAGCGGCCGGTCAGGGTCGGATAGTCGAATTCGTTCGGCGCGCCGGTCCACGACAGCTTGCCGTTGATGACAGTCGGCGCATTGAGCACGGCCACCGGATACCCGAGGCGCTGCAGAAAGGCGCCGGCGTCCTCGGCCGTGACCTTCGCGTCCAGTTCCGTGGTCTGCGTGTCGCGGCCGATGCGCCACCAGCCGTTGGCTTCGATGCGTCCAGCGGGATTGGCCAGCGTCATCGTGACGATGCGCCAGTCGGGTCCCGCCGGCTGCGCCTGCAGTTCGAAGCGTCCGAGGTCATGGCCACGGGAAACGAAGGCATCGGCGATGATGTCCAGTTGCGGCCACGTGTTGCGCGCCTGCTCGTCGACATTCACCTCGCTGCGCAGCGGATGCAGTTCCTCCGCACCCGGCGGGACGAACCGGGCCAGCCGTGCCGTGAGCTTGCCGTTGGGCGCGGCCGGTACAGGCCCGCCCCACACCGCGTTTCCGTCGACCTCGCGACCCTGCAGGCGAAGGCGCCAGTCCTCGCCCGCCCCGCGCAGCGCGGTGACGCCAAGGTCGTGGAACACCCGCCCGAAAATGTCGAGCCGCCTGGTCTCGAGGTCGACGCCGCGCAGCGACGGGACCGGCGCCGCGGCGGCGCCCGCGGCCGTGGCGCCATGGCGCTGCTTCTCCTTGCCGTAGAGGGCAAGCCACTCATCGAGATCGAGGTCGGCCAACTGCCCCCGGACCCAGATGCCGGGGCCGTCGGCCGTGCCGCCGCGCGCAATGGCTCCGCCGAGCAGCACCAGCGCGCGATCCACGACGGCCGTATCCGCGCGCAGCGCACGCTGCATCAGCACCCGCAACTCGCCGCGATAGTCAACGGTCAGCGTATCGAGGTCGGGCTTGCCGGCCACCGGGCGCCGTTCGACGCGCAGCGCCGCGACTTCCGCAGGCGCCTTCCCCACCGGCGCCGGCAGATCGATGGCCGCCCCGCGCAGCGATGACTCGACCAGCCACGTGGTGGCGTTGTCGTGCGTTGTCGAACGCAGCGTCCAGTCTGCAGTGCCGGTCAAACGGTGCAGGAGCGGTAGCGACAACTCGCGGCCGAGCATTGCCAACGCCGCGGTGCCGTTCGCACGAACCTGCACGCCGCCATCGTCGCTTTGCACGTCGATGCGGGCTGGCCCACCGAAGGTGACCGCGGTCAGGTCGCGCGACCGGATCGCATGCTCGTTGAAGCCCAGCACGCCATTGATGTCGGACAGCGTCGGGATGTCGGGCAACGTCAATGCATTGCCCTTGATTTCGTATTCGCCCGCAACCTTGTCCTCGCCGTTCTTGCCCAGGAAGATGTCGAGGCGAACGGCGAGCTTGCCATCACCGGTGGCCCGCGCGCCGGTCGTGAAGTGACCGATCATCTCCGCGACCGGGCTCTGGTCGATGAAGCGCAGGAATTCAGCGGTGGGTCCCGCTGCGTCCGCATGCACGGTGACCAGCGGAAACTCCGCGCCGAGATTGGGAATGGACGCCTTGACCGGCCCGACGACGGCGCCGAGGATGCGCGCGCGCGGTCCCTCGACCGTCATGCCGACGCCCTCGAAGCGCACGGTGGCCTCGATGTCCGTCATCTCCGGCCAGTCATCGGCATAGTTGAGCGTGGCGTCGGCGACGCGAAAACTCGCCTGCAGCAAGCCGCGTTTCGCATCGACAAACGGGAATGCGGCGAGATCGCCGGCCAACGTGAGCTTCAGGTCCGTGGCCGTTCCGGCCTTGATGCCCGTCCGCAACCAGTTTCGCAGTTTCGGGTCGAGCGTCAGCGGCAGGTAGCGGTAGACATTCTTCGCATCCGCCCGTGCGATCGTGGCCTTGAGATCAATGATGCCCGGGCCGCCACCCTGCGCCCGCCAGGTCCCGCCCGCCGTCCCCGACGTATGCAGCGTCGCGAAGCGCAGGTCGTCGACGGCGAAACGCCAGTCGCCGTCGATCCGGGTCCAGCGCACCCGTCCCGTCGCGGATTCGAACTGCAGCGGCTCGACGAACACCCGCGGCAGCACCACGCGCATGTTGCGACTGTCGAGCTTCAGGTCGCCGCCGCCCTGATCGAACGTGAAGCTGCCGGAAACACCGGCAGCGCCGGGCACGTTCTCGCTGGCCGTGATGCCGAATTGCGCGAATGCGCCGCTGCCGGCGTACGCGCGCGGTTCGTCCGGTGAACCGGTCCAGGTGAGCTTGGCAGCGGACACCTCGCCCCGCATCGCCAGCAGCGCGATGTCGCGCCGCCACTGCGCGGGCAATGGCAGATGCGCGGCGAGCGCGGCAAGGGGCGCAACCTCGAGGCGATCGATGCCGAGGCGGCCGCCCGTGACGCTGCCGTCCGGACCGTCGCTGACGGCGAGCATCACGCTGGAAGGCCCGAACTCCTGGCCCGCACGCGTGCGAAATGTAAGGCCACGGGCACCCAGTTCGCGCGAACCGGCGTCACGCTTCCATTGCAGGCGCCCACCCAGCGCAGCCAGGTCGAGCTGCGGCAGGTCGCG
>JANNYI010000456.1:0-7735 GCA_031410015.1 Betaproteobacteria bacterium
GGCCAGCGCGGCAAACAGGGGCGCGACGTCGTCGCTGCCCGCGGCCGCCCATCCGGCCATCCGGTCGCGCGTGCGCACGAGCTTCGGCCACGGCGTGTCGAGCAGCGCGTTCGACAGGCCGCGCAATCCGGGTGCCAAGCGGCGGACGCCGTCGGCGCGATTCGACATCCACATGGCGCCGGACGCGTCGCCGGCCATCAGGTTGAAGCCGTTGTAGCGCTGCGCCGTGGCCTCGAGGTCGGCCAACCCGGCGTCGAGGCGGTCCGCCTGCAGGACCCGCGGCACCAGTTCGCCGCGCGAACGCGCTGCGGCATCGTTGCCGCCGCCCGCGCGGACGTTGGTGACGAGCGCCCAGCGCCCGGTCCGATGCACGCCGAACCAGGTGCCGCCTGCCGCAAGATCGCGGCCGGCAAACACGTCGACAAAGGGCGGGGCCAGTCCCCATGCCGCAGGCGCGGCGGCGCGCGCGTGGAACTCGTCGCGGTTGGCGGCGATCACCAGGGTGTAGCGAGGATGCGCGCCCAACGCGACGACGGCGAGGCACATCGCGTCAGTCGGGCGCCACGAAGGTCTCGGTGTGGCGCACATGGTCATGCGCGAAGTCGGCCGCGCGATGCTGCTCGACCGCCGCGGCCAACGCCGGCTCGAACTGCGCGGGCGCCGCCACGTCCTCGTAGATTTCCATCCACGTGGCCGGGTCGTCCCGACGCATCAGCACGCGGCCGCGGATGCCGGTTCGCGTCGCGAGGTCGTCCTGCAGCGCGGCGACGGCGCGCTGCGCCTCCGCTGGCGCGGCCAGCACGCGGTACCAGACGTAGTAATGAACGTTGCGCGCGACTGTGCTCACTGGAGCTTGGGCCGGTTGGGCGCCACCGCCGCCGGGACGGCGTAGGGCAGCGCCAGCGGGGTCAGCGCCGGACCGTCGGGTTGCCCGAGATGCAGCGGCCCGCTGGTGGTGGCGCTGATCTGCGCGACGGCGAGCACATCGCTGCCGCCGCCCGGCGCGGGCGCTGCGTTGGCAACGGTTCCGCACGCCTGGTCGCCGAAGACCGGGCTGTAGACAGGGCTGCCGGGCGCCGGCGCGGGGCCGTCGTGGTGCAGGCGAACCAGGCGCTCCTTGAGTTTGCCGAGATACTGCATGCGGGCAATGATCTCCTGCCCGGGATAGCAGCCCTTGCGAAAATTGACGCCGCCGACCAAGTCCCAGTTGGCGGCCTGCGCAATGAAGAGATCCTGCGTGGCGGCGGCGACCACGGGAATGCCGGCGGCGATCGCGTACCAGTCCCAGTGCGTTGCGTCGACGCGCGTCGCCTGGGCCGCAAGGCGCTGCAGGGTGGCGGCGCCCGCCGCCGCCGGTGCAAACACGAGTACCCGCCCGTCGGGCGTGGCGACGATGTCGAGACCGTCGTGGGTGACGCCGTGTCCTGCAGCCGGGGCGCAACCCAGCGCGGCCCGGACCGCCGGGATGGCGCCCGCGCCGGCCACGCCGTAGCAGCCGCCGCCCGGCGTGCGGTCGACAACGACGACCTTGGCGCGCATCACGAACATGGCAAGCCGCTTGCGCAGCATTTCGGCCAGGTCGGCCGCGACGAACGCCCGGAACGAGGTGGCGGTGGCATGCCAGAGCAGCATCGTGGCGAGCATCCGGCCCTTCGGGGAGTTGTACGAGGTCCACTGCGCGTCGCCGATGGCCAGTGCAAGCACGTCGTTCGACAGCTGTCCCTGCAGGAAGGAGGCCGCGTCGGCGCCTTCGAACTCCAGGTAACCGACGGTGGCGAGCGGCGCGAATACGGCGGCAGGCACGGCGTGGCCGACGGGTGCCGCGGCAAGGGTGGGCGAGGTGTCCATGGCAATAGGATGGGTCCTGCGGCGGCTGCCGACAAGGGGTCATCGGCGGGCGCGGGAAGCGGGATTGGCCGGCGCGCTGTGCGTGGCTGGCGCCCGGTCCGGCGGGGCGGGCTTCGGGCTGGCCGTGACCGACGAAACCGTGCTAGAATAACAAGTTAACTCGATCCACCCTGCCTGCCGGGAATCGTCCCGGTTCGAGCAGTTCACGGCACCGCCGGTCACGGCGCGCCCGGTGTTTCGAGAATTCCGCACACCTCGCGGTCTTTAGGGTGTCCAGCCCCGACATTCCAGGGCAGGGATCACATCCGCAGGTGGAGGCTCAACCCTGAAGGGAGTATCACCCATGTCGGTCACGATGCGTCAAATGCTGGAAGCCGGGGTCCATTTCGGCCACCAGACCCGTTACTGGAACCCGAAGATGGCCGATTACATCTTCGGCCAGCGCAACAAGATCCACATCGTCAACCTCGAGAAGACGATGCAGCTGTACCAGGACGCGATGAAGCATGTCCGTCAACTGGCCAGCAACCGCGGCACCATCCTCTTTGTCGGCACCAAGCGCCAGGCCCGCGAAATCGTGGCCGAGGAAGCGCAGCGCGCCGGCATGCCCTTCGTCGACCATCGCTGGCTGGGCGGCATGCTCACCAACTTCAAGACCGTCAAGGCGTCGATCAAGCGCCTGAAGGACCTGGAGCAGATGGCGGTGGACGGCACGCTCGAACGCATGACCAAGCGCGAGGCGCTGTCGCACAAGCGCGAGCTCGACAAGCTGGTGAAGAGCCTGGGCGGCATCAAGGACATGGTCGCGCTGCCCGACGCCATGTTCGTCGTCGACGTCGGCTATCACAAGATCGCGGTCACCGAAGCCAAGAAGCTCGGCATCCCGATCATCGGCGTGGTCGACACCAACCATTCGCCGGAAGGCATCGCCTTCGTGATCCCAGGCAATGACGACTCCAGCCGGGCCATCCGCCTGTACGCACGCGGCGCCGCCGACGCGATCCTCGAAGGCAAGAGCGCGGTCATGCAGGAAATCGTGCGCTCGGGCGACGAGTTCGTCGAAGTGGCGGAAGAAGCCAAGGTCTGATAGCCGCTCCGCGCAGCGGTCGCCTCGACCGCGCGCGGGGATTTGTTCCGGACAGGTGGTCGCGCAGCGCCTGCCCATGCCGGAACCCAGCGCCCGGCGTGCCTTTCCGAACGTGGAAGGGTTCGCCGCGGCGATCAACGAATACGGAGCAGCAACATGGCGGAAATCTCCGCAAGCATGGTGATGGAACTGCGCCAGCGCACCGGGCTGGGCATGATGGAATGCAAGAAGGCGCTGCTCGAAGCGGAAGGCGACCTCGTCAAGGCCGAAGAGCTGATGCGGATCAAGAGCGGCGCCAAGGCGTCCAAGGCCGCCGGCCGCATCGCTGCCGAAGGCATCGTCGGCGCGCACGTCGCGCCGGATGCCAAGTCGGGCGCGATGGTCGAGGTCAACTGCGAAACCGACTTCGTGTCGCGCAATGACGATTTCGTCGCGTTCGCGAAGAAGGTTGCAACGTTGGTCGCCGAGAATAATCCGGCCGACGTGGCGGCACTGTCGGCGTTGCCGCTGGATGCGGGCACCGTCGAATCGGTGCGGCAGGCGATGGTGCAGAAGCTGGGCGAGAACATCGCCATTCGCCGCTTCACGCGTTTCGCAACCGCCGGTCGCGTGGCGCAGTACCTGCACGGCGGCGGCCGCATCGGCGTCACCGTCGAATTCGACGGCAGCGACGACCAGGTGGGTCGCGATATCGCGATGCACGTCGCGGCGGGGGCGGCTCCCGGCGCAATCCGTCCGGTGTGCGTGTCGCGCGCCGAAGTGCCGGCCGACCTGATCGAGAAGGAGCGCGCGATCTTCACGGCGCAGGCCGCCGACAGCGGCAAGCCGGCGGACATCGTCGCCAAGATGGTCGACGGGCGCATCAACAAGTACCTGGCCGAAGTCACGCTGCTGGGCCAGCCGTTCGTCAAGAATCCCGACGAGACGGTGGAGAAATACCTGAAGTCGAAGGGCGCGACGGTCAAGGCCTTCACGCTCTACGTCGTCGGCGAAGGCATCGAGAAGAAGAAGGACGATTTCGCCGCTGAAGTTGCGGCGATGGCCAAGGCCTGACGCCCGTCCGGTCATCGGCACCAACCGCGCGTGACCACCGCTTCACGGTCCGCGCGGCGCAGCACCGCACCACCGCACGCTTGCCGTCCTGCCAGAGCCACCTCGAGGGAGTCCGCATGAATCCGCCCGCCGCCGCCTCCGCCGCCACGCTCGACCCGGCGCCTCTCGCTCCTGCGGCCGGCGACAAGCCCGCCTATCGCCGCATCCTCGTGAAGCTCTCGGGCGAGGCGCTGATGGGCGACTACGCATACGGCATCAAACGCGAGGTCATCGACCGCATCGTCGCCGAAATCGGCGACGTGACGCGCGCCGGCGTCGAAGTGGCCATCGTCATCGGCGGTGGCAACATCTTCCGCGGCGTCGCGCCCGGCGCTGCCGGCATGGACCGCGCCACGGCGGACTACATGGGCATGCTGGCCACGATCATGAATGCGCTGGCGCTGCAGGATGCGCTGCGCCGCGCCGACGTCGAGTCGCGCGTGCAGTCGGCATTGCGGATCGACCAGGTCGCCGAGCCGTACATCCGCGGTCGCGCGCTGCGCCACCTCGAGGAAGGCCGCGTGGTGATCTTTGCCGCCGGCACCGGCAACCCATTCTTCACGACCGACACGGCCGCCGCGTTGCGCGGGCGCGAGATGGGGGTGGACATCGTGCTTAAGGCCACCAAGGTCGACGGCGTCTACACCGCCGATCCGATGAAGGATGCCACCGCGGTCCGCTACAAGACGCTGACGTTCGACGAGGCGATCGTCAAGAACCTGAAGGTGATGGACGCAACGGCCCTGGCGCTGTGCCGCGACCAGGACATGCTGCTGAAGGTCTTCTCCATCTTCGTCCCCGGCGCCCTGAAGCGCGTGGTGATGGGGGGCGACGAAGGCACGCTGGTGCACTGCTAGACAATACGAACCTTGGCAGGAGGACGCATGATCGCCGATGTGAAGAAGACTGCTGAACAGAAAATGACCAAGTCGGTGGAAGCACTGAAGGCCGACCTGTCGAAAGTGCGCACCGGCCGGGCGCACACGGGTCTCCTCGACCATATCCAGGTCGACTACTATGGCTCGATGATGCCGCTCGCGCAGGTGGCCAACGTCACGCTGGCCGATTCGCGCACGATCGGCGTGCAGCCGTGGGAGAAGAAGATGATCCCCGTGGTCGAGAAGGCCATCCGCGACGCCGACCTCGGCCTGAACCCCGCCACGTCGGGCGACCTGATCCGCATCCCGATGCCCTCGCTCACCGAGGAGCGGCGCAAGGAACTCACTCGCGTCGTACACAAGGAGGCCGAGGCGGCGCGCGTGGCCGTGCGCAACATCCGCCGCGACGCCAACGACCAGTTCAAGAAACTGCTGAAGGACAAGCTGTGCTCGGAGGACGACGAGCGGCATGCGCAGGCGGACATGCAGAAACTCACCGACCGTTTCATCGCCGACGTCGATCGCGTCATGCAGGCGAAGGAAACGGACCTGATGGCCATCTGACGCTGCCATCGGCACGCGGCGGCCCTCGTATCCGTCACTCCGGCACCTCTTCCGTGTTCAAAAGCTCCACCCTCGAGATTCCGCCGGAACGCGCGGTGCCCCGGCACATTGCGATCATCATGGATGGCAATGGACGCTGGGCCAAGCGGCGACTGCTGCCGCGGGTGGCCGGTCATCGCCGTGGCGTCGAGGCGGTGCGCAGCACGGTGCGCGCGGCCATCGAGCGCGGTGTCGAGTACCTGACACTGTTTGCCTTTTCGAGCGAAAACTGGCGCCGGCCTGCCGACGAAGTCTCGATCCTGATGGATCTCTTCGTCCGTGCGCTGGAGCAGGAAGTGGCCAAGCTCCACGACAACGGCGTGCGCTTCAAGGCCGTGGGCGACATGTCGCGCTTCGATCCGCGCATCCGCGAACTGGTCGCGGCAGGCGAGACGCTGACTGCGCACAACACCAAGCTCACGCTTACGGTGGCCGCCAACTACGGCGGCCGCCGCGACATCGTCGATGCGGCGCAGCGCTTTTTCGCGGCCCATCCGGACGCGGCTGCCGGCGGCCCGGTGGCGCCCGAGGCGCTCGATCCCTATCTGTCGATGGCGTATGCGCCGGAGCCGGACCTTTTCATCCGCACCGGCGGCGAGCAGCGCATTTCCAACTTCCTGCTGTGGCAGCTCGCGTATACCGAACTGCACTTCACCGATCTGCTGTGGCCCGACTTCGATGCGGCGGCGCTCGACGCCGCCATCGCGTCGTACGTGAGCCGCGAGCGGCGTTTCGGCCGCACCAGCGAGCAAATCAAGGCTGCGCAGGGCACCTGATGCTGCAAACGCGGATTCTGACAGCGCTCGTGCTGATTCCGGCGGTGCTCGCCGCGCTGTTCCTGCTGCCGCCGTTCGGCTGGGCGCTGGCAACGCTGGCGGTCGTGGCCATCGCCGCGCAGGAATGGTCGCGGCTGGCGGGTTTCACGGTGGCGGGTGCGCGGGCCTTCACCGGCGGTCTCGTCGTGTGCGGCGCGGCGCTGCTGGCGTGGGGGTGGATGCCGGGTCGTGGCGGCTGGGCGCCAGGCGTGGTGTTGATCGTCTGCGGCGCGGCCGCCATCTTCTGGCTGGCGCTGGCCCCGGCCTGGGTGGTGCGGCGCTGGTCGACGCGCCATCCCGCCACGCAGGCGCTCGTGGGTTTCATTGCGTTGCTCGCCACCTGGGTGGCCCTGGTCGAGATGCAGTCGCGATCGCCGTGGCTGGTACTGGCCGCAATGGCCATTGTCTGGATTGCGGATACCGCCGCCTACTTCACCGGTCGCGCGTTCGGTCGCCGCAAGCTTGCCCCTCTGGTCAGTCCCGGCAAGTCCTGGGAAGGCGTCTACGGCGCCTGGGTTGCGGTGGTGCTCTACGCAATGCTGCTGGTGCCGCTGGCGGCAGCGGCGGGGTATCGCTTTGCCCTCGACACGGTGACGATCGTCCTCTGGCTCGGTCTGGTCTTCGTGATTGCATCCGCGTCCGTCGTGGGCGACCTCTTCGAGTCGCTGCTGAAGCGGCAGGCGGGCGTCAAGGACAGCGGGACGCTGCTGCCGGGTCATGGCGGCATCCTCGATCGCATCGATGCGTTGCTGGCGGCAATGCCGCTCGCCGCGGTCGCGGCACAATTGTTCCTCGTGCGGCCCATCGCGTGATGCGCCGGCTGGCACTGCTGGGCGCCACCGGTTCGATCGGCGCGTCGACGCTCGATGTCGTGGCGCGCCATCCCGATCGCTTCGAGGTGGTGGCGCTGGCGGCCCATTCCAATGCCGACGCCATGTTGGCGCTGTGCCGCCAATTCCGGCCGCGTTACGCGGCGCTCTTCGATGTCGGCGCCGCGGCGCAGCTGCAGCGGGCGCTGGCTGGCGCCGACCTGGCCACGAAGACACTTGCGGGACCGGAGGGGCTTGCTGAAGTGGCCACGCTCCCCGAGGTCGACACGGTGCTGGCCGCGATCGTCGGCGCGGCGGGACTGCCGTCGACACTGGCGGCCGCGCGGGCGGGCAAGCGCATCCTGCTGGCCAACAAGGAGGCGCTGGTCGTGGGCGGGGCGCTCTTCATGGCGGCGGTGGAGGCGGGCGGCGCCACGTTGCTGCCGATCGACAGCGAACACAACGCGATCTTTCAGTGCCTGCCGCGCGACTATGCGCGCGATCCTGCGCATGGCGGTGTGCGCAAGATCCTGCTCACGGCGTCGGGCGGGCCGTTTCGCACCCGCGCGCTGACGGAACTCGCCGCCGTTACACCGGACCAAG
>JANNYI010000457.1:0-7290 GCA_031410015.1 Betaproteobacteria bacterium
ACGGCTCGCGCGAGCAGGGCCGTTACGCGGCGGAGTTCTTCACCACCGTCAAGACGGCGTATACCGCGCCCTGAACGCTGCGTTGTCGGGCATGCCGATGCAATGTCGGGCACACCGATGCAATCTCGGACGCCCGGATGCAACGTCGGACGCCCCGATGCAACGGCGGACGCCCCGAAAACGCTGTAGGCGAGGCGTAAGCCGCGCGGAGTCGATTCGACCATGGACCCCCGCGGCTGCAGCCACGCCGACCTGGAAGTGGGGAGCCGCGCGACGGGCCGGCCGCGGGTTGCAGCGGTCCTACTTGCTGCCCTTGGCCGCCACCACCTTCTGCTTCTGTGCGCCCAGGCCGTCGATGCCCAGCGTGATCACGTCGCCGGCCTTGAGCCACTGCTGCGGCTTCATGCCCATGCCCACACCGGGCGGCGTGCCGGTGGTGATCACGTCGCCCGGCAGCAGCGTCATGTACTGCGACACGTCGGCAACAACTTCGGCTGCTCCGAAGATCATCGTCCTGGTGTTGCCGGTCTGCTTGCGCACGCCGTTCACGTCAAGCCACATGCCGAGGTTCTGCACGTCCTTGATTTCGTCCTTCGTGACCATCCACGGGCCGGTGGGGCCGAAGGTGTCGCAGCCCTTGCCCTTGCTCCACTGCGACGCGCCCATCTTCAACTGGAAGTGGCGCTCCGACACGTCGTTGATGACGCAAAAGCCTGCCACGTACTTCAGCGCGTCCTTCTTGTCGACGTAGCTGGCCTTGCGGCCGATGACGATGCCCAGTTCCACTTCCCAGTCGAGCTGCGTGGAATTGCGCGGCACCATCACGTTGTCGTTGGGACCCACCATCGAACCCGGCGACTTGAAGAAGACGATGGGGTTCTCGGGGATCGGCGAGCCCGTTTCCTTGGCGTGATCGATGAAGTTGAGGCCGATCGCAACGAACTGCGACGGCTTGGCCACGCAGGAGCCGAGGCGCGGCTTGCCCTTCACCAGCGGCAGCTTCTTCGGGTCGAGCTTCTTCAGCGCAGTCAGCGATGCCGGCGAAAGCGTGGTGCCGTCGATGTCCTTGATCTTCTTCGACAGGTCGCGCAGCTTGCCGTCGGCGTCGATCAGGCCAGGTTTTTCCTTGCCCACTGGGCCGTAGCGTACGAGTTTCATACCATCTCCTGAATTGTCGGGAACGTGCGTTAGATCGTCATGCCACCATCTACTGAGAATATCTGGCCGGTGGCGAAGGCGGATTCGTCGGAGGCGAGGAACACCACGATCGGCGCGATTTCCTCGGCCTTGGCAAGACGCCCCATTGGCTGTCGCGCGATGAACATCTTGCGCGCTTCCACCGGATCGGCGAAGGCGTTGATGCGGTCGCCCAGCGAGGGCGTGTCCACCGTGCCGGGCGCGATGCCGTTGCAGCGGATGCCCTTCTGGACGAAGTCGGCCGCGACGGCCTTGGTCAGCCCGACCACGGCGGCCTTGCTGGCGCCGTAGACGAAGCGATTGGGGATGCCCTTGATCGACCCGGCCACCGAGGCCATGTTGATGATGCTGGCCCACGTGCCTTCGCGCTGGTGCTTGTCCAGCATCTTCGGTACCGCGGCCTGGATGGCGATGTACATCGCGCGCACATTGAGGTTGAAGCTGAAGTCCCAGTCCTTCTCCTTGCACTCCAGCACCGTGCCGTGATGCACGTAGCCCGCACAGTTGAACAGCACGTCGAGCGGCGGCAGCTCGCCGATCAGCGCGCGCACCGCGGCATCGTCCAGCACGTCGAGCGGGCGCGCCGTGATGTTGGCCACGCCCTTGAACTGGTCGAGCAGCTTCGCGTTCACGTCGGTGGCGATCACCGAGGCGCCGGCTGCCGCCATCTGCATCGCGCTGGCAAAGCCGATGCCCTGGCCCGCGGCGGTTACCAGTGCAGTCTTGCCTGCAAGTCGTCCTGCCATCGTCATTTCCTCGTTGGTCGTTGGGTCATTCAGCGCAGCGCGGGCCGCAGGCTCACCGCGGGGTCCGCCCAGTTGCTGTTGGGCACATGCGAGAACCAGCCGGGGCGCCCCGGATCGCGATCATACGGATAGCCGCCAAGCTCGCGATACAGCTCGTGATATTGCGCAAGTTTCGCACGGTCCAGCGTCACGCCCAGTCCGGGCGCGTCCGGCACGCGGATCGCGCCGTCCACGTATTTCATCAGGCCACCGGCGATCACATCGTCGGTGAGGTGGTGATAGTGCGCGTCCGCCGCGTAGCCGAGGTTCCCCACCACGGCGCCCATGTGCAGCATCGACGCCAACTGGATGCCGAGTTCGCCGGAGCTGTGCACGGCAACCCCCAGCCCCATCGTCTCGCACACGGCAGCGGCCTTGATGCAGGGCCGGATGCCACCCCAGAACGTGGTGTCGAGCAGGATCACGTCGACCGCCCCCGACTGCACGTTGCTGGCAAGCTGCTCGAAATTGACCACCACCGTGTTGGTGGCGATGGGCAGCGGCACGAATTCCTTCAGCCGCTTCAGCTGCGGCATGCCCCACACCGGGTCCTCGAAATAGTCGTTGCGGATGTCGAGGATGTTGCGGCCGAACTCGATGGCGTCGGCCAGCGACAGCGCCGAATTGGGGTCATAGCGGAAGCGCTCGCCCGGCATGGCCGCGGCGATCGCGCGATAGCACGCCAGCTCGTGCGCCGGCGGATACACGCCGCCCTTCAACTTGTGCGATGTGAAGCCGTGCGCAGCCTTCAGCATCTTCGCATTGGCGACAAGTTGTTCCGGCGTGCGCACCTCGCCCTTGCCGGTGACCGGGTCCGCGTAGCGGAAGAAGAGGTAGCTCGCAAAGTCGATCGCGTCGCGCAGCTTGCCGCCCAGCAGCGCATGCACGGGCACGCCGAGCTTCTGGCCCATGATGTCGAGACACGCGAATTCGATGGCCGCGTGCAGCTGTGTGCGATTGTTGTAGAGGCTGGCCGTGGGATTGCAGACCTTGAGCCGCATCGCCTCGAGCTGGAACACGTCGTGGCCCGCGAGGTAGGTGGCGAGACCGGCGAACGCCCGCGTGGCATCCTCGCCGCCGCCGCCCATCTCGCCCAGGCCCACGTAGCCGTCGTTGGTCTCGACCTCGACGACCGTGCGGACGAAGCGTCCCCAGTGTGCGCCGTTGCTGTGGAGCAGCGGCGCCTCGAGCGGCACCGTGACGGGCGTGGCGCGGATCGCGGCGATGGTGGTGGGCATTTCGGGAATCCGGAGACGAAAATCCAGGGATCGGAGCGTGGCGACAGTACGCCGGACAGCGGCGCGGGGGCCATCGCGAATTCTACCAGTCACTCAAAACGCTGTAGGCGAGGCTTCAGCCTCGCAGGTACATCGTGGCATCGATCCCGCGAGGCTGAAGCCTCGCCTACAGCCTCGCCTGCAGCCTCGCCTACAGCCTCGCTTGCACCTCGTCAAATCACATCAACAGGTTGGGCAGGAACAATACGATCTCCGGCACGAAGGCCATCAGGAAGATCAGCGCAATCACCGCCGCCAGCAGCGGAATGGCTTCCTTCGTGTATTCGTCGAGCGGTGTCTTCAGGAGGCCGCACACCGTGAACATGGCCACGCCCACGGGCGGCGTCATGCCGCCCAGCGTGGTGGCCGTCATCATCACCAGTCCGAAGTGCACGGGATCGATGCCGGCCTTGATCACGATGGGCACGAGGATCGGCGTCAACAGCAGCACGATCACCGTGCTTTCGAGGAACATGCCGAGCAACAGGATGAAGATCACCAGCATGGTCAACAGCAGGTTCTGGCTCTGCGTGACGCCCACGATCCACTCCGCCGCGTGCGCGGGCACCTGCTCCAGCGAGATCACGTAGCCGATCATCGACGACAGCATGATGATCAGCATGATCATCCCGATGTCGTGGATGCTGTGCCGCAGCGCCTCGTTGAACTTGCCCCACGTGAGCTGCCGATAGGCGAATACACCCACGACGATCGCGTAGAACACCGCGAAGGCGCCCACTTCCGACGGGGTGAAGATGCCGAAGCGGATGCCGATCACCAGGAATACCGGGAAGAGCAGCGCCCACTTGCTGTGATTCAGTTCGCGCAGCAGCTGCATCACGCCGGGAAACGTCGGGTTGTCCGGCTTGTAGCCGCGCTTGGTGGCGATCAGGTACGTCGTGCCCATCAGCAGCACCGTCATCAGGAGGCCGGGGATCACACCGCCGATGAAAAGCTTGCCGATCGAGACATTGCCCAGGAAGCCATAAAGAATCAGCCCGATCGACGGCGGAATGGTGGCGGTGATCAACGAGCCGACCGCAATGACTGCGCATGTGAAGCCGCGCGAAAATCCCTGCTTCAGCATTGCCGGGCCGAGGATGCGCGCTTCCATCGCGGCATCCGCCACCGCCGAGCCGGAGACGCCTCCCATCAGCGCCGACACGACGATGGCCACCTGGGCCAGGCCGCCGGTGATCCACCCGGTCATCACCTTGGCCAGCGAGATGATCCGGTCGGTGATGCCCGACGCGTTCATCAGGTTGCCGGCCAGCACGAACAGCGGCACGGCCAGCAGCGGGAATGACTGCGTGGCCGACGCGATGCGCTGCACGCCGATCTGCGCAGGGATGGTGTCGGAAGTGACGAAGAAGATAAGGCTCGACACGCCAACCGAGAACGCGACCGGCATGCCGAGGAACATCAGCGCGAGGAACAGCGCCGTGAGGGCGATGGTCATAGCGGGCTCTCCCCGCCGGTGCCGAAGTGCAGCTTGGGGTCGCGCCAGAACTGCATCAACTGTCGCGCCGCGGTGAGCGCCATCAGCAGCGCCCCGAAGGGCACCGCGGCAGTGACGTAGGCATACGAAATGTCGGTATCACCCATCGGCCGCTGCACGTTCAGCATCGTCAGCTGGATGCCCAGCCCCACGAGTGTGAGCAGGAACACGACGATCAGCGTCCAGTGGGTGATCAGCAGCGCGCGCTGCACGCGCTGCGGGAACAGCCGCACGATGATGTCGATGATGATGTGCTGGCGCGCGCGCAAGGCCGCGTCGGCGCCGAGAAACGCGCACCAGATGAACAGCAGCATCGCGATGTCGATGGCCCACAGCACCGGCGCCCCCATCGCGCGACTGACCGCCGCGACGAAGACCAGCGCCGCGCAACCGGCCAGGCACACGCGCGCGACGACATCCTCGGCGCGCGCAATCGCCGAATAGAAGCCGGTCATCGGGGGCGACCGTGAGCGGCGCTGGGCCGCCCCGAGCCGCGAACTGCACCCCCTCGGGGGGCAGCGACGCCGCGCAGCGGCGGAGCGTGGGGGCGACCGTGAGCGGCGCTGGGCCGCCCCGAGCCGCGAACTGCACCCCCTCGGGGGGCAGCGACGCCGCGCAGCGGCGGAGCGTGGGGGCTCATTTGCCGAGTGCTTTGTTGACGTCGACGCGAAGGTCGGTGTAGCCCAGCGTTGCATACACGCCGGCCGTGGCTGCGCGGAACGGCGCCTTGTCGATCTCCACGACCGAGACACCCTTTTCGCGCAGTTTCTTCTCGTAGTCGGCCAGCGATTCGATCGTCTTTTCGGACGCCCACTTGCCGGCGGCGTCGGATTCCTCAGAGAGAATCTTCTGCTGGTCGGCGGGCAGCTTGTCGAACCAGGTTCGCGACGTGACGATGCCGGTGATGAGGAAGATGTGCTCGGTCTTGGTGATGACCTTGATCACCTCGTAGAGGCGCGCGCCGTACACGGCGGGATGCTGCGCTTCCGCGCCGTCGATCACCTTGGTCTGCAGGGCCGAATACACCTCGGACCACGGCATGCCGGTGGGTGTTGCACCCATCGCGCGCACGGTTTCAAGCCATACCGGCGCGCCGGGCGTGCGCATGCGGATGCCCTTCAGGTCCGCCGGCACCTTCACCGGCGTATTGGTCAGCACGTGGCGATGGCCCTGGAACCAGTCGAAGGACAGCACCTGCAGGTTGGCAGCGTCGCGCAGCTTCACCACCCAGCCCTTGAAGAGCGGCGACGTAGTGAGTTTGAGCACCTGGTCGTAGTTGTCGACGAGGTAGGGCGCGCCCATGATCCCGAATTCCTTCACGAAAGGCGCGAGCCGCCCGCCGTCGACCAGCACGGCGACGTTGGCGCCGGCGCGCGCCTGTTCCAGCACATCCTCATCCTTGCCGAGTTGCGAACCGGGGTAGATGCGGATCGTGAGCTTGCCGGCGCTGCGCTTTTCCACGTTGGCCTTCATGCGCTCGAGGCCGGCGTACATCGGGTCGTCGGTGGTCAGGGACGTGTTGACGTTGAGCACGGTCTGGGCGAGTGCGGGTGCGCCGACGGCGGCAAGGGCAAGGGCGAACGGTGCGATCCAGCGGGACAGCGTTTTCATCGAAATTCCTCCAGGGCCGGTCAAGGGTCTTGTCTAGTGCGTCCGCCTTCCGGCGAAGTGGACGCGCTGCGAAAGTACTCGGGGTGGGACTGCGCGATCGTCTCGATCGATGCAAAGACGTTGCGCAGGTGCCGCGACATGGCGGCCGCTGCGCCCTCGGCATCGCCGGCGATGACGCGCACGACGATGTCCTCGTGCTGGCGGTGAATGGTCGCGAGCCATGCCGGGTCTTCCAGCGACAGGAAGCGCACGCGGTCGAGCTGCGCCTTCACGTCCTCCACCGCATGCCAGACCTGCGGGCGCCCGGCCATCGCCACCAGTTTCTGGTGCATCGCGTCGTCGAGCGGGACGAAGGCGGCGTGATCGCCCAGCGCGGCCACGCGGCCCTGTTCGTCCAGCATGCCGCGCAGTTCGGCGGCATCGGCCGGCGTGACGGCCTTGGCGGCCATGGCCACCGTACGGCATTCCAGCGCTTCGCGGACGAACTGGCCGTCGGCAACGGCGTCGACATCGATGGGCGCGACTTCCGTGCCGACCTGCGGCCGCACGGTTAGCAAGCCCTCACTCTCAAGTCGGATGATCGCCTCGCGCACCGGGGTCCGGCTCACGCCCAGGTGCTGCGCGACCTCGTTTTCGGACAGTGACTGCGCCGGACGCATCCGCCCGGACAGGATCTCGGCCCGCAGCCACGCGTAAGCCGTGCCGGCGGCGCCGCGGCGGCGGTCGGCAAGGGAAACGGGCGTGGGCAGGGGGCGGATGGCGGACATGCAAGGTCGTCAAGGCAAGCTTGTATGCTAGTATATAAGAAGATTCGCCGGGCTTGTCAAGCGGTGCCATGCCCGCCCGGATTGACCCGCCGGAGGTGGGGTCAGCGCCCCAGGACGAGCCTGGGCAGCCACGTGGTCAGCGGCGGCCACAGCCC
>JANNYI010000458.1:0-14114 GCA_031410015.1 Betaproteobacteria bacterium
CAGTGCTTCCTGGTGGTCGCGCGCGGCGGCCAGCGCCTGCTCGGACGTGGCGCGGTCGGTCAATTGGCGCTGCAGCGCCTCTTCCACCGGGCTCCAGTCGATGGCCGCCCGTTCGCTGGTCAGCTGCACGAGCTGCGCGCGCTGCTGCGCTTCCAGTTCGACCAGGCTGGCGCGGCGCCGTTCGAGCTCGGCGATGCGGTCCTGGGCGCTGCGCTGCGCAAAGCCCGCTTCCTGCGTGGCGCGCTCGGCCACGCGCACTCGCTCGCGGCCACGCGCCAGCGCCACTTCAGCTTCGTTGCGCGCATGGCGTTCGAGGTCGCGGCGCGCGAATTCGTCGTGCAGCTTCGATTGCAGGTTGGCGATCTCCGCGGTCATCCCGTCGCGCGCCTGCGTCTCCTGTGTTTCGAGCGCATTGACTTCCGCGGTTTCCGCGGCGATCTGCTCGCGCCGCGCCTGCGCCGCCGCCACGGACTGCTGTACCTGCTGCAGTTCGAGTTCGAGCGCATGCACGCGCCGCTGCTGCGACGTGACGGCCTGACCTTCGGCGTGATAGGTCTGCTGCGCCTCGCGCAGTTCGATGTCCACTGCGTCGCGCTGCGCGCGCGCGGCGGCGGCGGCTTCGCGCGCGCCGACCAGGGCACCCGTGAGTTCGGTCAGTTCGCGTTGTCGCGCAAGCACCCCATGCAAATCGCCATCGGGCGCGAAGAACGTCACGCCGTGCGCGGAAACGAGATGGCCGCCGGGCGTCACGAAGGACTCGCCTTCCGCCAGCGATGCGCGCTGTGCCAGCGCGGTGGCCAGATCCGGCCGGCAATGGATGCCATGGAGGCCATCGGCGACCAGGCGGCCGACGGCATCGCTCTTGCAATGCACCTTGGCCAGCAGGGTATCCGCACCGGCGTGCGGCGGCGCGGTGGTCGTGGACGGCGCGAAAGCCGCCACCCGGCGCGGCGGCGCGTTCGTACCGGTCCATGCCGCGACGGCGTCAAGGCGGTCGAGTTCGAGCGCATTGAGGCGCTCGCGCAGCACCGCTTCAAGCGCGTCTTCCCAGCCCTTGTCCACGTCCAATGCCTGCCACAGCCGATGCGCCTTGGCGAGTCCGTGCGTATCGAGCCAGCCGTCGATGTCCGTGCCGTGGCCGATCTTCTCCTGCAACGCCGACAGCGCCTGCGCGCGGGCGTCGAGGTCGGCCAGACGCCGGCTGTCACGGTCCCAGGCATCGGCGCTGGCGCGCTGGGCGGCCTGCAGCGCTTCCACGCTTTGCTGCAACGTCGCCAGCGTCAGCTGCTTGCCGGCGAGTTCCTGGTTTTCCTGCGCGAGTTGCTCCGCGACCTCGGCCACCGGGTCGATGGCGGGTGCCGGCAGGCCTGCAATTTCCTGCTGCAGGCGTTCCCGCCGCTGCACCAGCCGTTGCAGCCCGGCGGTGGCGCCGTCACGCCTGGTTTCGACGACCCGCACGCCCTGCTCGATCAGCGCGACGGCCTGCTGCAAGTCGTTGAGCGAGGCGGTGACGGCGGCGACCCTGGCTTCGAGAGGGACGACCGCCTCGATGGCACCGCGCTCCTCCACGGCCGTCGCTTCGAGCTGGGTGGTGGCCGCTTCGAGCGCGGATTGCGCGGTGGACCGGTCTGCCGTGAGCGTGGCTTCCTGGCCGACGATCCCATCGAGCGCCTGCGTCAGCTGGGCGACCTGCTGCGCAATGCGCGTTTCCGATTCCCGCGCAAATCCCAGTTGTTGCTCGAGGCGCGTGACCTCGGCGTTGGCAGCGTAGTAGGCACCCTGCCGGTCGTGCAGCGCATCGCCGGCCGCATAGTGCTCGGCCCGCAGCCCTTCGCGCCGGGCTTCCGCGGCGCGGAGCTCGGCCTGGATGGCTTCCAGCGTCGACGCCAGCGCGGTCACTTCCGCCGTGCAGCGATCCTTGGCCCGCGTGGCCTCCTGCTGCTTGGCATACCAGAGAACATGATGCGACTGCTTCAGCCGCGCTTCGAGTTCGCGATACTGCTTCGCGACTTCGGCCTGGCCTTCGAGTCGTGTGAGCTGGTTGCCGAGTTCAAGGCGGATGTCCTCGACCCGCGACAGATTCTCGCGGGTGTCGGCGAGCCGCCCTTCGGTTTCCTTGCGGCGCTCCTTGTACTTCGACACGCCCGCAGCTTCCTCGAGGAAAATGCGCAGCTCTTCGGGTTTGGCCTCGATCACGCGCGAGATCATGCCCTGCTCGATGATGGCGTAGGCGCGCGGTCCGAGTCCGGTACCGAGGAAGAGATCGTGGATGTCCCGGCGCCGCACCGGGATGTTGTTGATGTAGTAGGACGAATCGCCGTCGCGCGTCAGCACCCGCTTGATCGAGATTTCGGCGTACTGCCCCCATTGCCCGCCGATGCGCCCGGCCGAATTGTCGAAATGCAGCTCCACCGAGGCCCGACCCACGGGCTTGCGGTCGCCGGCGCCGTTGAAGATGACGTCCTGCATCGACTCGCCGCGCAAAGCCGAGGCCTTGGACTCCCCCAGGACCCAGCGCACTGCATCGATGACGTTGGACTTGCCGCAGCCGTTGGGGCCGACGATGCCGACCAACTGGCCGGGCGTGGCGATGGAGGTCGGATCGACAAACGATTTGAAGCCGGCGAGCTTGATTTCTTTGAGGCGCAAAGGAAGGGTCGCGAACTAAAGAGGATGGAAAGCGCAGTGTTTGCACGCAGGCCCCGGGCCTGCGCAAACCACTGCGGGTGGTGGCCGCCGCGACACGTGGCGACCGGGTGGAATTATAGCGGAAAGGCCGCGCCTGCCCGGGCCCCGAGTCAGGTGCCCGCGGCGGCGGCGGTGCGCAATGGAATGCGCCCTTCCGCGATCCCGTGGCAGGCCACCATCGCCGCACCCGCCGGCAACAGTTCGGGAATCTGCTCGCGGCAGCGCTCGTTGGCGTGGGGACAGCGGGGGTGGAAGGTGCACCCCGTGGGCGGGTCGAGCGGATTCGGCACCTCGCCGGCCACGGCGGTGCGCGACGCACCGGACATCTCGAGATCCGGTACCGCATCGAGCAGCATCCGCGTATACGGATGGCGCGGCGTGGCGAAGAGTTCGCGCGTGGGCGCCAACTCGACGATGCGCCCCAGGTACATCACGCCGACGCGATCGGCAATGTGGTGCACGACGGCGAGGTTGTGCGAGATGAAAAGATAGGTGAGGCAGAGACGCCGCTGCAGGTCGCGCATCAGGTTCAGCACCTGCGCCTGCACGGACACGTCCAGCGCCGACGTGGGCTCGTCGCAGACGAGGAACGACGGGTTGGTGGACAGCGCCCGCGCGATCGAGATGCGCTGGCGCTGGCCACCCGAGAACTGGTGCGGATACTTGGTGCCATCCGCGGCTGCGAGTCCCACCTGCTCGAGCAGCGCCGCCACGCGCGCACCGAGTTCCTCGTGCGTCAGCGCCGGATCGTGCAGGCGCATCGGCTCAGCCACGATGGCCGCCACCCGCCAGCGCGGATTGAGGCTTGCATACGGATCCTGGAAGATCATCTGCATGCCGCGCCGGGTGCTGCGCAGCCGGGCCGCATCGGTGGTCGCGCCCTCGCCGGCGATGGTGACGCCCTCGTAGACGATGGTGCCGCGGGTCGGCGCGTACAGGCCCACGATCAGCCGCGCGATTGTCGACTTGCCGCAGCCCGATTCCCCGACGAGGCCGAGCGTCTCGCCCTTGCGAATGGCGAGGTCGACGCCGTCCACCGCCTTGAGGATCACGCGGCCACGGCGCTCAAGTACCCGGTTGAGCCACGGCGGCGACACGTCGAAGGAGCGCGCCACGCCGGTCATGCGCAGCAGTTCGTCGGTCACGACAACGCCTCCGCCCGGGCCTGCGCATGCGCCGGGGTTTCGAGCAGCCAGCAGGCGGCGCGCGTCGGGCCCGCCGCCACCAGTTCGGGCCGCGCCTCACGGCAGTGCGCGAAGGCGCGCGGACATCGCGGATGAAACGCGCAGCCTGTCGGCAAGGCGGTCAGGCGCGGCATGCTGCCGTCGATCTGGGTCAGGTGTTCGCGCTCGTCGACGATCGACGGGATCGAGCCCATCAGGCCCACGGTATACGGGTGTTGCGGCCGATGGATGACGTCGGCAACCGGGCCGATCTCGACGATGCGGCCCGCGTACATCACCGCCACGCGGTCCGCCGTTTCGGCGATCACGCCCATGTCGTGCGTGACCAGCATCACCGCCGTGCCGTGCTCGCGGCACAGGCGTTTCAGCAATTCGATGATCTGCGACTGGATCGACACGTCGAGCGCCGTGGTGGGCTCGTCGGCGACGATCAGCCTGGGCTTGGCGGCCAGCGCCAGTGCAATGACCACGCGCTGTCGCATGCCGCCGGAAAACTGGTGCGGGTAGTGGTCGATCCGGCGGGCCGCCGCAGGAATGCCCACTTCCTCGAGCAACCCGATGGCCCGGTCCCGGGCCGCTGCTTCGTTCATGTCGAGGTGCGTGCGAATGGTCTCCGTGAGCTGCCGACCAACCGTGTAAAGCGGGTTGAGCGACGTCAGAGGGTCCTGGAAGATCGCGCCGATTTCACGGCCGCGCACGCGCCGCATCTCCGCGTACGGCAGGTTGTCGATGCGCCGGCCCGCGAGGCGGATCTCGCCGGCCGCGATGCGCCCGGGAGGATCGATGAGGCCGATGATCGCGGCGCCGGTGATCGACTTGCCGGCGCCGGACTCGCCCACCACGCCGAGCACTTCGCCCGGCGCGATGTCGAACGAGAGGTCGTGCACGGCGACGAGCGTGCCCCGGCGCGTCGGAAACTCGACGCGCAGGCGCTCGACCGCCAGCAGCGGCCCGGTTGCGGTTTGCATGCGGCGGACTACTTGGGCGCCGCAGCCGTGGGCAGCTGGCAGCCCGCAATGCCCTCGACGTAGTCGATGACCGGTTTCCAGTCCGGCGAGATCGTGTTTTCGAACTGCGCATTGATGAAGTAACGCTTGCACGGCTCGACGTTGAGCATCATCACCTCAAGGCGCGGGCCGCCGGGCCAGCCCGGAGCCACCGCCTGCACGACGAGACGACGCGTACCGGGCTCGACGCGAATCATCCTCGGATCGGGAAATGAGCCCTGGTTGTCGACCCGGTCGATGACGGCCGGCCGCCGGTTGACGATCGTCTGGTTGAAGCGCTCCCCGGTGACCTCACTCCACGTCGGACCCCACGTGGCACAGCCTGAGAGGACCACCGGCATCGCCAGCGGAACGAGCAACGTAAGCCATGAAATCCTGCGCATCTTGGGTACTCCCTTCGTCGTCATCGGAACGTCCATCAGGCGAGCCACGCGTAGAGCATTACCGCAGCCGCGGGTTAAGGGCATCGCGCAGCCAATCGCCCAGCAGGTTGATCGACAGCACCATCACCACCAGTGCTACGCCCGGAAAGATGGTAATCCACCACTCGCCGGAGAACAAAAAATCATTTCCGATGCGGATCAGCGTGCCCAGCGACGGCTGCGTCGGCGGGACGCCCACGCCCAGGAAGCTCAACGTGGCCTCGGTGAGGATCGCCGTGGCGATGTTGATCGTGGCCAGCACCAGCACCGGACCCAGCACATTGGGCAACAGGTGCCGACGCATGATCGCCAGAGGCGCAATGCCGATCACCCTTGCCGCCTGGATGTACTCCTTGTTCTTCTCCACCATCGTGGAGCCGCGAACCGTGCGCGCGTACTGCACCCAGTTGGAAAATCCGATGGCAAGCACGATCACCAGCAGCGCGACTTCGCCGTGGGAGTCGCGCGGCAGCACCGCCCGGAACACCCCGTCGATAAGGAGTGCGATCAGGATCGCGGGAAACGACAACTGCACGTCGGCGATCCGCATGATCACGGCATCGAACTTGCCTCCGACATAGCCGGCGAGCAGCCCCAGCGATACCCCGAGCAGCATGGCGAGTACTACCGATGCCAGGCCCACCATCAGCGACACGCGGGCGCCATACATGATGGCGGAAAAGACATCGCGTCCCTGGTCGTCGGTGCCGAGCAGGTAGCCGGGCCGGCCGCCGGCGGAAAAGCTCGGCGGCAACAGCGCATCGTTGAGATTGAGCGTGCGCAGGTCGAACGGATTGTGCGGGGCGAGCCACGGTGCAAACACGGCCGCGCCGACGCAGATCAGCAGGACCACGAACGAGACGATGGCCAGTGGCGAGTGGCGAAAGCTCCACGCGACGTCGCTGTCCCAGGCCGCTGCCAAGCGCTCGCCCCACGTGGGCGGTGCCACGAGTGCGGCCAGCGGCGTTTGCGCCGGATCGTTCACGGCGCGGGCACCCCGGTAGCGCGACCGAGTGCCTGCAGCGCCGCGAGCGTGCAGGCCAGCGCCTGGTCGTACACCATCACCTTCCAGTCGTCGGCGTCCTGGTAGAACGCGTCGCGGATACGGCGCTTGATCGTCACGCGCATCGCCGCGGAGGCGTCCGGCGCATTCGCCAGCCACTGGTCGGCGCGCAGCGCATCCAGAACCTCGAGCACCGGCAGCGTGCCGTACTCCAGCGCGATTCCCGCGTACTCGGCCTGCGGGCATTCGTCATACACCGCGTTGAAATTGACACCGGTGAGCGGTGCCGATGTCGACGAGCCGTCGACGAAGGACGTGACGTCCGGTCCCCACCAGCCCTTGGCGCGCGCGAGATCCGCCAGGTTGCCGCCGGCCAGGATCTTCTCGCCGTGGCCGCGCGGCCCCAGGCCGGTGTGAAAATCGATCCACCCCAGCGACCGGCACCGGGACGCCTCCGCCCGCAGCAACTGGCGCAGCACGACGTTGCTCCATGCCGGACGCACGCCACCGTAGAAGAGGCCATCCGGATACTCGCACTGGCCCCCGGTGACGGCGGCCTGCAATGCCGGGAGGCCGTGCCGGGCGACGTAGTCCTGCAGTTGCGCCAAGGTGGCGGCATCCGGCGGCCAGGCGGTCGGCACCATGAACCCATGCACGTCGGCATACGCCGCATTGGCCTGCCGCGGCGCCGCGAAATCGCGAAAGTTGCGATTGAGGTCGATGTTGTCTTCGTTGGTGCGGCGCAGGTGCGAGAAACCGTAGGGATTGAGGGCGTGCAGCAGGATCACGCGGACACCCGTGGCCGCCGCCGCCGCGATGAAGCGCTCGTCGTGCAGCAGGCCCACCTGCGCACCCGAGCCGCAGAAGCCCTCCGCGCCGTGGGTGCCGGAGATCAGCACCAGCGCGCTCCGGGCCTCGGCCGGCCCCATGCAGGCGACGTCGATCGCCAGTTCCTCGCCGTTCGCGCCGCGCGCCTGCGGATGCACGTGGGATGCAATGGCCAGCCCGCGCGACGTCGCCGCCGCGAGAAAGCGCTGGCGTGCCTCGGCGTAGGTGGAGGCAAAATGAGCGGGTGGTGCGTTGGTCATGACGGCAATCGAAGTATTGGCAAAATGCCGTTCACGCTTCGGGAGCCAGCGGCATGGCGGCTTCGGCCAGCGCGGCGAGATATCCGGCGCCCAGCGGAATCACCGCGTCGTTGAAGTCGTAGGTGCTGTTGTGCAGGAAGCAGCCGCCGTCGGCGCCGCCCTGCCCCAGTCGCGCAAAGGCCCCCGGCTTTGCCTGCAGCATGAAGGAAAAGTCCTCCGCGCCCATCGACGGATCGAGGTTGCGCTCGACGTTCTCCCGTCCCACCAGTTGCTCGGCGACATCGGCGGCGAACATCGCCTCGCGATGGTGGTTGATCGTGGCCGGATACACGCGCTCGTAGTGCAGCGTGGCCTTCGCGCCGAAGGCCGCCGCGATCGATTGCACCAGCGCATGCAGCCGGGCCTCGATCATGTCCTGCGTGGCGGGGCGGAACGTGCGCACGGTACCCACCAGCTTGGCGTGAGCCGGGATCACGCTCATCGCGCCCGGGTTGCCGGCCTGCATCGCGCACAGGCTCACCACCGCCGTGTCGATGGGACTGACGTTGCGGCTCACGATCGACTGGGCGGCCGTGATGATGTGGCCCGCCACCAGCACCGGATCGATGGCGGCGTGCGGGTGCGCGCCATGGCCGCCCTTGCCGTCGATGGTGATCTCGATGCGGTCGGCGGCGGCCATTGCCGGTCCCGGCGTGATGCCGATGCGCCCGGGCTGCAGTCCGGGCCAGTTGTGCAGCGCGTAGACCTGCTCGGCCGGAAAACGCTCGAACAGGCCATCGTCGATCATCGCCTTGGCGCCGGCGAAACCCTCCTCACCGGGCTGGAAGATGAGATAGGCGGTGCCGTCGAAATTGCGCGTCTCGTGCAGGTAGCGCGCCGCGGCGAGCAGCATCGTCGTGTGGCCGTCGTGCCCGCACCCGTGCATGCGGCCCTCGTAACGCGACTTGTGCGCGAACTCGTTCTCCTCCTGCATCGGCAGCGCATCCATGTCGGCGCGCAGTCCCACCGAGCGCCCGCTGCCGTGCCGGCGACCGGGAATCACGGCCACGATGCCGGTCCTGCCGATGCCGGTGTGGTGCTCGATGCCCAGCGCCGCCAGCCGTTCCTGCACGACCTTGGCCGTGCGGTGCTCCTCGAAACCCAGTTCCGGGTGCGCATGGAGGTCCCGCCGGATCAGCGTGAACTCGTCATGCCAGCGGTGGATGTACTCGGAAGGTTTCATCGGTGGAGGTATCGGTGTGGAGGCAAGCGCAGCCGGGGCTCAATGACCCGCCCCGGCGCCGGCTTCGAAGCGCAGGCGCGGATCGACCGCGTAATAGAGGAGATCGACGACCAGGTTGATGGTCACGAAGACGAGCGCGATGAAGCAGAGGTAGGCTGCCATGATGGGGATGTCGGCGAAGTAGACGGCCTGGATGAACAGCAAGCCCATGCCGGGCCACTGGAACACCGTCTCGGTGACCAGCGCAAACGCGATGATGGCGCCGAGCTGCAGGCCGATGATCGTGATCACCGGCACCAGCGTGTTCTTGAGCGCATGGCCGAAGTGGATGGCGCGGTCGGAGAGGCCGCGGGCGCGGGCGAACTTGACGTAGTCGGTGCGCAGGACCTCGAGCATCTCCGCGCGGACGAGCCGCATGATCAGCGTCATCTGGAAGAACGACAGCGTGATCGCCGGCAGGATCAGCGCCTTCCAGCCGCTGGCGGTGAGCAGGCCCGTGGTCCACCAGCCGATGGCCACCGTGTCGCCGCGGCCGAATGACGGCAGCCAGCCGAGCTGCACGGCAAAGACGAGGATCAGCAGGATGCCGATCAGGAACGTGGGCAGGCTCACCCACACCAGCGATATCGACAGCAACGCCTGCGCCGCGAAGGTATGCCTTCGCAGCGCGGTGTAGACGCCGGCCGGGATACCGATGAGGATGGCCAGCAGCGCGGCCGCAACCGACAGTTCGAGCGTGGCCGGCAGGCGTTCGCGGATCAGCGTCGACACCGGCCGCCCCTGGCGCAGCGAGAGTCCGAATTCGCCGTGCACCGCATTGTCGACGAACTTGACGAACTGCACGTAGAACGGACGGTCGAGACCGAGCTCGCGGCGCAGGTCGACCCGGTCCTGGATCGTGGCCTGTTGCGGCAGCATGAAGGCCACCGGATCGCCGGTGAAATTGAAAAGACCGAACGCGATGAACGCGACCACCAGGAGGACGGCGATGGACTGCAGGACGCGACGGAGGATGAACGCGAGCATCTAGCTGCGTATTCTCGCCGCACGGGTCGCAAACAGGCAAATGCCCGCGGCCACCGACACGTTGAGGCTCTCGACGGTGCCGGAAAGCGGAATGCCGACCACGCGGTCGCACGATTCGCGCGTGAGCCGGCGCAAACCCGCGCCTTCGGCCCCCAGCACCCAGGCGACGGGACCGGTGAGGTCGGCGGTGACGATGCTCTCGCCGCCCGCGTCGGCACCGAGCAGCCAGACTTCGCGCTCCTTCAACTCGCGCATCGTGCGCGCGAGGTTGGTGACCGCGATCACCGGCACCGTGTCGGCGGCGCCGCTGGCCGTCTTCATCACCGTGGCGGTGACGCCGACCGCGCGATCCTTGGGCACGATGACCGCCTGCGCGCCGAAGGCGTCGGCGCTGCGCAGGCAGGCGCCGAGGTTGTGCGGATCGGTGACGCCATCGAGGATCAACAGCAACGGCGGTTCGACCGGATCGGCGAGCACGTCGTCCAGCGTGACGTGCGGCAAGGCGTTGTCGACCACGGCCACCACGCCCTGATGCGTGCCGGCGCCGGCCAATGCGGTGATCCGTGCCGCGTCGACGACATGCAGTGCCACGCCTGCAGTCCTGGCGCGCGCGGTGATGTCACGGGCCCGGCCGTCCTCGCGACCCGCCTGCAGATACAGCGCGTGCACCGAGTCGGGCCGCTGGCGCAACCGCGCGGTCACTGCATGAAAGCCGAAGATGGGGCGGGTATCGGACAAGGGGTTACGGGCGCCGGATGAGGCAAAGCCGTGCTAGTGTACCTGCGCTACGCTTTGCCGCGATCGACCTGCGCCTTTTCCATCGTGCCCGAACTCTCGCTCACCACCGATCTTCGCAATTTCCTGTCCGCGTTTGCGCTGGTCGTGGCAGGACTGCTCCCGATCGTCAACCCGGTGGGCAGCGCGCCCATTTTCCTGGCCATGACGACGGGCAGCTCGGATGCTGCGCGGCGCCAGTTGGCATGGCGGGTCGCCATCAATGCGTTCGTGCTGCTGATGGGGTCGCTCATCTTCGGCGCCTTCGTGCTGAAGCTCTTTGGTCTCTCGGTGCCGGTGGTGCAGGTGGCCGGCGGCGCGGTCCTGTGCTCGCTGGCCTGGAACATGTTGTCACGCGAGCCACCCGCCGCCGCCGAAACGGTGGCGTTGCCGGACGACAAGGCGATGTTGCGCGCGTTCTATCCGCTCACCCTGCCGCTGACCGTCGACCCGGGCGCCATATCGGTTGCGATCACGCTGGGCGCCAATCATGCCCACGGCGTGGAGCGGGTTGTAACCGGTCTCGCCGCCGCCCTTTGCGGCGTCGGGTTGATCTCTTTCACCGTCTGGCTGGCATATCGCTATGCAAAACGGGTTGGATTGTGGCTTGGCCACAGCCGCACGATGGTGGTGCTGCGACTTTCGGCATTCATCATGCTCTGCATCGGCGTCGAGATCATGTGGAACGGCACCAAGGCGCTGCTGTCGGAATTGCCATTCGCGACAGCACCGGTGGCCGTGACTGCGCCGGCCACGGTTCCGCCCCCCACGCCGCGCTGAACCCGCGGTTGCCCGTGGTTTCCATCTCGGGCTATAATTATGGGCTTGGCAAGGCCAAAGCCGGCGTAGCTCAGTTGGTAGAGCAGCGCATTCGTAATGCGAAGGTCGGGAGTTCGATTCTTCTCGCCGGCACCAACACCGCAATGCCCGCTCCCTCCGAGCGGGCATTGTCCGTTTGCGGCACCGCTGCCGCATGGGCAGGCACATTCGTGCGCCGATGATCCTGCTAAGTGGCGTGACCAACGTGCGCGATCCACTGCGCCGTTAGTTTTTCCTGCACGGCGTTCTGCCGCAAACGCAGGTCAAGACCGGCGAAGTCGACGCGATCGAGCGGCTGATCCTGGTTGAAGCACGAAAACACGTAGGTGACGAGGCCGGTGGCGGGGTCGACCTGCGGCTGCAGGCATTGCGCGCAGATCTCCTTCATCATGCATTGCATCGGCGAATTGATCGAGCCGATGGCGCGATGTCCGGGCTTGACGTAGGGCGCCAGGACGCCGTGCCGGGCGCGCGCCACTGCGGCCATCATCTTGTCGGAGCCGATGGCGATGATGCGATCGCCCGCCGGCAGCGCAATGGTGGCAGGCCCAAGCTCGCCAGTGGCGTAGGCAAGCATCGCCTCGACGATGTTGCCGACGAACGCGCGATCCTGCGGCCGGTCCGGGGCGAACCCCGGCGCCTCGTCGCAGCACCAGACGACAACATCGGCTGCGGCCTCGATGTCGGCCACCTTGTACCGGTCGATCAATTTCTTGTAGCCCGCGAAGTAGAGCACCTTCGATCCCGCGCGGCGGAACGCCTGCCCGATCGAGAACAGCACGGCATTGCCCAGGCCGCCGCCCACCAGCACGGCGATTTCCCCCGCTTCGATTTCGGTCGGCGCTCCCGTCGGCCCCATCAGCACCACCGGCTCGCCGGGTTGCAGCCGCGCGCACAGGTCGGAGGATCCACCCATCTCCAGCACGATGGTGGACACGAGGCCGCGCTCGGCATCGACCCACGCGCCGGTGAGCGCCAGGCCCTCCATCGCGAGGCGGGTGCCGTCCGCGCGGGCCGCCAATGCCTCGTAATTCTGCAGGCGGTAGAACTGGCCCGGCTCGAAGCGTTCCGCCGCCGCGGGCGCGCGCACCACAACCTCCACGATCGTCGGCGTCAGCCGCACCACGCGCTCCACCGTCGCGCGCCAGCGGCGATCGAGCACGCCATAGAACACCCCGTCGTCCGCGGCGGATGCCGGCGTTACCCGCGCCAGCACGCGCGACACGATCGGATAGCCCTGCTTCGCGCTGGCCATGGCCTTGACCACGTTGCCGTTGAACGACGGATGCAGGTCGCCGAAGAAGCTGGTGGCACGGCCGTCGGAACGAATTTCGGTGAGCACGCTGGCGACCGCAGGCTTGGCCAGCCCGCGAATCACGCTGACGCGCTCGCCCTGCTCATCGAGCAACCGGAAGTACTTGCCGTCGAGCGCGAAGTGGCCCGGATCCTCGCGCGCCAGCACCGTGTTGGGTTGGGTGCCGGCGGCGATCAGGATCGTGCGCGCCGGCAGTGCCGCCTGTGCAATTTCGGTCCACGTCCCGGTCTCGTCGCGCCGCTGCTGCGACACCCGCAGGGCCGTTGCCGCCCCCTGCGCATCGACCTCGATCGCCAGCGGCGTCAGGCCCTCGGCAAAGCGGATGCCCTCCTCCAGCGCCTTCTCGATCTCCTCATGGTTCAGCGTGTACGACGGGCTGTCGATCAGGCGGCGCCGGTAGGCGATCGTGACCCCGCCCCACCCGGTGACCATCTCGGCGATCCGCGCGGCCCGGCCTTCGCGCAGTGCCGCGGCGCGTTCGTCGCGCAACGCACGCGCGTGGGCCAGGAATTCGTACGCGGCCTCGCGCTCGGTCGGCGTCCACGCCGCGTCGACGCGGGACTGGCCGTCGGCAGCGACCAGGATTTCGTAGCGGGCCAGGAATTTCTCGACCTGTACCGGGTAATACGCGAGCGACTCGGTGGCCGTGTCGATGGCGGTAAGCCCGCCGCCGATTACCAGCACGGGCAGCCGCACCTGCATGTTGGCAATCGAATCGCGCTTGGCCGCGCCGGTCAGTTGCAATGCCATCAGGAAATCGGAGGCGGTGCGCACGCCGTTGGCAAGGCCATGCGGCAGGTCGAGCACCGTGGGCTTGCCGGCACCCATCGCCAGTGCGATGTGGTCGAAGCCCAGCGCAAACGCGCCGACATCGTCCACGGTACCGCCGAAGCGGACGCCGCCGTAGAGCGCGAAGCGGTCGCGGCGCTCGAGCAGCATCCGGATCATCTTCAGGAAATTCTTGTCCCAGCGCACGGTGATCCCGTATTCGGCCACGCCGCCGAAGCCGGCCATCTGCCGGTCGTCCAGCGGCTCGGTGAGCACCGTCACATCCTCGATCGGCGCGAACGGCACCCGTTGGCCCGCCAGCGTGATGCCCGACAGCTGCGGATCGAGCGGCTCGATCTTGAGGCCGTCCACACCCACCACCGTATGGCCATCGTTGATCAGGTGGTGCGCGAGTGTGAAGCCGGCGGGTCCCATGCCCACGATCAGCACGCGCTTGCCGGTGCGCGGCAGCGGTACCGGGCGGCGCAGGTTGAGCGGGTTCCAGCGCGTCAGCAGCGAATAGATCTCGAAGCCCCACGGCAGCGCCAGGACGTCCTTCAACAGGCGCGTTTCCGACTGCGGAATGTCGACCGGATCCTGCTTCTGGTAGATGCACGACTTCATGCAGTCGTTGCAGATCCGGTGGCCGGTGGCGGCCACCATCGGATTGTCGATGCAGATCATCGCGAGCGCGCCCAGCGGCAGGCCCTCGGCGCGCAGCTTGTGGAACTCGGAGATCCGCTCGTCCAGCGGGCAGCCGGCCAGGGTCACGTCGAACGGCGACTTCTTGAAGGGACT
>JANNYI010000459.1:0-4741 GCA_031410015.1 Betaproteobacteria bacterium
TGACCGCGATCACGGTGGGGATTACTTTGCCAGCCATCCTGTTGATAGCCCGCGTCCTTTTCTTCGCGCACTGACCGTAACGGGAGCACTACCCATGGATGCCCAGCTCGAACGCAACCGTCAGAACGCAATCGCGTTCTATGACTTGATGTTCAACCAATGCAAGCCCGCCGAGGCAGTGGCGCGTTACGTGGGCGCCAGCTACACGCAGCACAATCCGCATGTGGCCGATGGCAAGCAGCCGTTCATCGACTACTTCGAGCGCATGGCGGCCGAATATCCGGGCAAGAAGGTCACGGTCAGGCGTTCGGTGGCGGAAGGCGATCTCGTGGTGCTGCATTGCCACCAGGAATGGCCGACCGACACGAACAAGGACTGGGCGGGCATCGACATCTTTCGCTTCGATGCGGCGGGCAAGATCGTCGAACATTGGGATGTACTGCAGGTGGTGCCAGCCGAGTCGGCGCATTCCAACACGATGTTCTAGCGGCGGGTTCGAGGGGCGTCCCGGGCGTCCAGGGCTGACTGGAAGAGGAGCTCGGGAAGGGGCCGCGGTGGGGGGATTGATGTACGCACAATATGCGTATATGCTCATAACCATATGCCTAAGACCAAGCCCGCAAGACGCCCGGCACCCGCCGGAAAGGCGTCGCTCGCCGTGCCGGAGCCTGACGACCTCGACCGCGTGTTCGCCGTGGTCGCGCGCTACTTCAGCGTGTTGTCCGAGCCCACGCGCCTGCGGATCATGCACACGATCTGCCAGGAGGAGCGCTCGGTCACGGCCATCGTGGAAGCCACCGGCTTCACGCAGACCAACGTGTCGCGTCACTTGGCGCTGATGCACAGCGTGGGCGTGGTCGGCCGGCGGCGCGAGGGCAATGCCGTGTATTACCAGATCACCGATCCCGAATTCGTTGAAATCTGCCGCACCGTCTGCGTTCGCATCGCGGGCCAGATCGACGACCAGAAGCCACTGAAAAAAGATCTGCTGCAATTTGCCGCCCAGCATTGACGCTATAAGGCGTTGCGGGTGAGGAGGAGTACAACGATGTCGCAAGGCCACGGCACGCCCGGTCGCATTCGGCTGGCGCCGGAACATCATCTCGAGGCGCCGCCCAACCCGGCGCGGCGCAGCTTCCTGCGTCGTGCCGCGACGGTGGGAACCGGCGCGCTTGCGGCAACGGCGACCGTGCGCGCGCTGGCCGACGACAGCCTCACCAAAAATCTTCCGCCCAACGTGCCCGAGTGGGCGCAGGTGCTGGGCGCGCCGATCCTGGCCTCGCCCTACGGCGTGCCGTCGAAATACGAATCCAACGTCAAGCGCCGCGAAAGCCCCGGTCTCACGCGCACGCCGCATTCGTCGGTGTCCTTCACGCCGCTGCAGAGCCTCTTCGGCATCATCACCCCGTCGGGCCTCCACTTCGAGCGCCACCACGCGGGCATGCCGGACATCGATCCGCACCAGCATCGGCTGATGATCCATGGTCTCGTCGCCAATCCGCGCATCTTCACGATGGACGACATCGTGCGGTTTCCGTCGGTGTCGCGCGTGCACTTCATCGAGTGCGGCGCCAACACCGGCATGGAGTGGGGCAACGTCGCGGTGCCCACCGTGCAATACACGCACGGGATGCTGTCGTGCAGCGAGTGGACCGGCGTGCCGTTGGCGGTGCTGCTGGACGAGGCGGGCATCGATCGCAGGAAGGCGAAATTCGTGCTGGCGGAAGGCTCCGACGGCGCCGCGCTCACGCGCACCGTGTCGCTGCAGATGGCGCTGGACGATGTACTGGTCTGCTACGGCCAGAACGGCGAGATGCTGCGTCCCGAGCAGGGCTATCCGCTGCGCCTGCTGGTGCCCGGCGTGCAGGGCGTGTCCAGCGTGAAGTGGCTGCGGCGCATTGAAGTGGGCGACGCGCCGTGGAATACCCGCGAAGAATCGGTGCATTACAGCGACCTGATGCCCGGTGGCATCTCGCGGCAATACACGTGGATCCAGGAAGCCAAGAGCGTGATCACGTCGCCGTCCGGCGGCCAGGTGCTGCTCGATCGCGGCTATCACCAGATCACCGGCCTCGCGTGGTCGGGGCGCGGCAAGGTGACGCGCGTGGACGTGTCCACCGACGGCGGTCGCAACTGGAAGACCGCGCGGTTGCAGGAACCGGTGCAGAGCAAGGCGCTGACCCGCTTTCGCCTCGACTGGAACTGGGCCGGTGGGCTGGCGCTGTTGCAGTCGCGCGTCATCGACGACACGGGTTACGTGCAGCCCACCAAGCGGCAGCTGCGCGAGGTGCGCGGCACGCGCTCGATCTATCACAACAATGCGATCCAGACGTGGCGCGTGGATGCAACGGGCGAGGTCAGCAATGTCCAGGTGCTCTGAGCTGCCGGCCCACGCGGCGCGCCGTCCGGTCGCCCTGCTGGTGGCGGCGTGCACCATGGCGGGTGCACTGTCCGCGCTCGCGGCACCCTTGCAGTACGGCTTCGGCAAGCCCGCCACCGAGCGCGAAATCGCCGGCTGGAACATCGACGTCCGGCCCGATGGCACGGGGTTGCCGCCCGGCCGTGGCTCCGTGGCGCAAGGACAGGTCGTCTACGACGAAAAGTGCGCGTCGTGCCACGGCACGTTCGGCGAGTCCAACAGCTACCTGCAGATCGCGGGCGGGGTCGGGTCGCTCGGCACCGACCAGCCGGTGCGCACCACCGGCAGCAAACTCAACTACGCCACCACGCTGTGGGACTACATCAACCGCGCGATGCCGTTCAACGCGCCGCAGACACTGAAGCCCGACGAGGTGTATGCGCTGACCGCGTATGTGCTCAACCTGAACGACATCGTGCCCGAGAACGCGACCCTCGATCAGGTCACGTTGCTTGCCGTGAAGATGCCCAACGTCAATGGCTTCACGACGCAGCACGGCTTCATGACGCGCGACGGCAAGCCCGATACGCGCAACACGGCGTGCATGACCAACTGCGTGACCACGGTGAAACTGTCCTCCGAGATGCCCGAATACGCGCGCGACCAGCACGGCAATCTTGCGGAGCAGGCGCCCGGCGTAGGCGTTTCGGCCCGGGTTGCCGCTCCGAAGGTGGCCGCGGCCCCGAAGTCAGGTCCGGAACTGGCGCAGTCCAACGCCTGCACAACGTGTCACGACACGGCCGCCCGCAAGATCGGGCCGGGCTTCCAGGAAATTGCGGCCCGATATGCCGGGGATGCCGGCGCCGAGGCGCGGATGCTGGCCAAGCTCAAGGCGGGCGGCGCCGGCGTCTGGGGCAACATCCCGATGCCGCCGCAAACCACATTGAAGGACACCGATGCCCGCGCCCTCGTCCAGTGGATTCTGGCGGGTGCGCGGCCGTGATAGGCAGATAGCCGTGCGTTGGACGCAATCCCCGCTGGCCGGGGCTAGAATGTCAGGTTGGCTCGAACTGGAGGATTCATGATGGACATGCAACGCAGAGACGTACTGAAAAAGGGTGGCGGCGTATCGCTGCTGACACTGGTCGTCGCGGCCGGATGGCTCTCGCCCGGCGAAGCGCTGGCGCAGGCGGCAGCATGGAACAAGGCTGCCTTCGACACCAAGACGATGGAAGAAACGATGAAGGCGCTGGGCGGCTCGATGCCGGCGCAAAGCAAGGACATCACGTTCGTGCAGACGCCCGACATCGCGGAGAACGGCGCCGTGGTGCCGATCGGGATCGAAAGCAAGCTGCCCGGGACCGAATCCATCACCCTGCTGATCGAGAAGAATCCGCAGCCGCTGGCGGCGAGCTTCAATATTCCGGCGGGCACGGAACCGAACGTCTCGACGCGGGTGAAAATCGGCGAAAGTTCGGACGTCTACGCGCTGGTCAAGGCCGACGGCAAGTTCTACATGGCGAAAAAGGAAATCAAGATCACGCTCGGCGGCTGCGGCGGCTGAGAAAAAAGGAGACCAGACATGGCAGATCCGATGAGAATCCGCGTCGCCGAGCGTGACGGCGTGGTCAACGTAAAAGTCCTGATGAGCCACGAAATGGAGACCGGCCAGCGCAAGGACGGCTCCGGCAAGATCGTGCCGGCGCATTTCATCAGCAAAGTCACGGCGACGCATCAGGGCAAGACGGTACTCTCGGCGAATTGGGGGCCGGCGGTGGCCAAGAATCCGTTCCTCGAGTTCAACTTCAAGGGCGGCAAGAAAGGCGACAAGATCGCCGTCACCTGGGAAGACAACAAGGGTGAAACCCGCACCGACGAGACGACCATCAACTAGGAGGCAAGCGCGATGATCCGGAGGAGGATGGCCGCCACTGTAGTGGCGGCGGGAGTGGCTCTCGGGGCTACGGCCCAGAGCAGCCCCGAGGCGGAAATCGCCAAGTACCGGGAGGCGCTCGCCGCGGGCAATCCGGCTGAACTGTGGGAAGCGCGCGGCGAAGAGCTCTGGAAGCAAAAGCGCGGGCCGAAGAATGCCTCGCTCGAGGCTTGCGACCTCGGCAAGGGCGCCGGAGTGGTGAAAGGCGCATACGCCGAACTGCCGCGCTATTTCGCAGATGCGGACCGCGTCATGGACCTGGAAACACGGCTCGCGCACTGCATGGGCACGCTGCAGGGATTCCGCTTCGAGGACGCGACCAAGCGCGTCTTCGGCGCAGGCACCAACCGTTCGGATTTCGAGTCTCTCGCGGCATGGATCACCTCCGAATCGAGGGGCGTGACGATGAATGTCGCCCTCAGCCACGCGAAGGAACGGGAGGCCTACCA
>JANNYI010000460.1:0-5566 GCA_031410015.1 Betaproteobacteria bacterium
GCCGCGTGCCCCTCGGCGAGATCCGGCTCCAGCGCCAGCGCGCGCAGCGCGGCGTCCCAACCGGTCTCGCCGATCCCTCCGCCCACCAGCAGGCGCATGTTCGACTGGCAGAGGGCCAGCAGCGCCCATGCCCGCGCATACCCCGGATCGATCTCCACCGCGCGCTTGCAGAAGCGCACGGTGATCTCGCGATGACGCGAATTGCCGGTGGCGTTGTACTGCCGCGCCATCAGGTAGAGCTTGTACGCCTCGGGGTTGGTGGTGGCGCGATGCTCGATCGCTTTCTTTTCCGCGGGCAGCAGCCGCAACTTCAGCGCGCCGACGATGGCTTGCGAGATTTCGTCCTGCAGCGCGAAGATGTCGTTCAAATCGCGGTCGTAGCGCTCGGCCCACAGGTGGCTGTCGGTGGCGCCTTCGATCAGCTGCGCGGTGATGCGCACGCGGTTGCCCGCCTTGCGCACGCTGCCTTCGAGCACGTGGCTGACCTTCAGCTGGCGCGCTACCTGTGCCACGTCGACGTGCTTGCCCTTGAACGTGAACGACGTGTTGCGCGAGACCACCGAAAGCGCGGATACCTTGCACAGGTCGGTGATGATGTCCTCGGTGATGCCGTCCGAGAAATATTCCTGCTCGGGGTCCCCGCTCATGTTGGCGAAGGGCAGCACGCAGACGGACATGCGTGGTGGCGAATCGCCCGCGGCGCGCGCCGGTGCCTCGGCCGCAGCGGGCGCGTGCAGAACGAATACATGCACGGGGCGCTGGATGCCCTTGACCGTGTGCTGGCCCAAGTCCTCGAACACGCACGTCACCTTGCCCGCCACGTGATCGCGCACGGTGGCCGACAGCGCGATGCCGCCCGGAGGGGCCAGCGTCTGCAGGCGCGCCGCCACGTTGACGCCTTCGCCGTAGATGTCATCCCCTTCGACGATGACGTCACCCAGGTTGATGCCGATGCGATAGCGCAGCCGCGTTTCCTCCGCGCGCTCGGGTTCGGCGTTGGCGGTGGCCTGCTGCAGCGCCAACGCGCAGTTGACGGCGGCCGTGACGCTCGCAAATTCGATCAGCGCGCCGTCGCCCATCAGCTTGACCAGGCGGCCGTCGTGGGCCAGCACGCACGGATCGAAGACCGCGCTGCGGTTGACTTTCAGCCGCTGCAGCGTGCCGGCTTCGTCGGCCTCCATCAGGCCGGAATAGCCGACGATGTCGGCCGCCAGGATCGCGGTCAGGCGGCGTTGCATCGAGAGGCTCGAAAACGCGGATGGGTCACCTTGCGGACTCCAGGCGGTGGCTGCTTTTGGTGGAGCCCCAGTATTGAGGGTTCGGCCGGGAGGGTCAACCCGTGTTCTGCGTTCGACGCGCCGCCGCAGCGGCTGAAGACGCCCGCCGTGCGGTCATGAAGGATGGTTGCGCCTGCGACCTGGCATCGCCCGCGACGCGGCGTGCCGTCAGGGGCGTGCGTTGTGCTCCAGCGCGTGCTGCACTTCGGTGGCAAAGGCGCGGGTTCCCAGCGGTCCGCCGAGGTCGGCGGTGCGCTTGGCGGGGTCCTCGAGGACCCTGTCCACCGCGCCGTCGATGGCGTGCGACGCGGCGAGCAGGCGCGCATCGTCGCGCCGTTCGCCGAGCCACGCCAGCAGCATCGATGCGGAAAGTACGAGCGACGTCGGATTCGCGCGGTCCTGCCCGGCGATATCGGGTGCCGAGCCGTGCTGCGCCTGCGCGGCGCACATCGTTTCGCCGGCATTGATGGCGCCCGCAAGTCCCAGGCTACCCGAGAGTTCGGACGCCAGGTCGGACAGGATGTCGGCATAGAAGTTGGTCGCGACGATGACGTCGAAGCGCGCCGGGTGGCGCACCAGGCGCGCCGCCATGGCATCGACGATGACTTCCTCCAGGACAACGTCGGGAAACTCGGCCGCCACCTTGCGGACTTCCCGCAGAAAGAGACCATCGGTCAGGATGAAATTATTGGCCTTGTGCACAGCCGTCACCAGCTTGCGGCGGCAGCGCGCATGCGCGAACGCGCGCCGCGCGATGCGCTCGCACGCGTGCGCGGTGATCTTGCGCAACGACATCGCGATGTCGGGGGTGGGCATGAATTCGCCGTTGCCCACCGCCATGTTGCGATCGGGATAGAAGCCCTCGGTGCATTCGCGCACGATTAACAGGTCCATCGGCTCGCGCGTGTGTCCGATACCCGGGCGTGAGCGCGCCGGGCGCAGGTTCTCGTACAGATCGAGCTTCACGCGAAAGGCTGCCGATACGTTGACGCCGCCGGCTTCACGGGCCGGGTAGTCGAGATGCGAGATCGGTCCCAACAGGATGCCGTCGACTTCGCGCGCGCGGGCCAGCACCCGCTCGGGCAGCGTCGTGCCCTCCGCGTGCAGGGCCTCGAACCCGATGCGATCATGTTCGAAGATGAGACCGAGACCATGCAACCGATCGGCAGTCTCGAGCACGGCCAGTGTCGCGGCGGTGATCTCCGGGCCGATGCCGTCGCCCGGGAGCACCAGAAAGCGAAGTGGCTCAGGCCGACTCACGGTGTGCTCTCGGGGCCGCGACGAACAACGAGGCGCAATGAGTGGCCGCGTTTCATTCCAGCTTGATCCCGGCTTTGCGGATCACGACGCCATAGCGGGCAAGCTCGGATTTCACGAACGCGTCGAACTCGTCGGGTGGCATCCCGCCCGGCTCGGCATTGAGCACCTTCAGGCGTTCGGCGACGTCGGGCAACTTCAGGATCGCCACGATCTCGCCGTGAATGCGCATTACGATTTCGCGTGGCGTACCGGCGGGCGCGTGCAGCGAATACCACGAATTGATCGCATAGTCCGGCATGCCCTGTTCAGCGAAGGTCGGCAGGTCCGGATAGTCCGGGTGTCGTTTTGGCGTGGCGATCGCGAGCGCGCGAAGCTTGCCCGAGCGCACGTGCGGCATGGCCGACGCGGCGGTATCGAACATCATGTTGACCTGACCGCCCATGAGATCGGTCAGCGCCGGGCCGCCGCCCTTGTAGGGAACGTGGAGAAGGTCCGTCGCGGTCATCGACTTGTAGATTTCGCCCGAAACATGCGGGGTGGTGCCATTGCCACCGGAGGCAAAGGTGTATTTGCCGGGACTGGCCCTGGCCAGCGCCGTCAGTTCCTGCAGCGAGTTCACCGGCAAGTCCTTGTTCACGATCAAGACCGTGGGCGCGACGGCAAGGATCGTAATGGGCACGAAATCGCGGATGGGATCATAAGGGACTTTGGCATACAAAGCCGGTGCTAATGCATGCGTTACGATCGAGCTCAGCAGAAACGTGTAACCGTCGCCGGGCGCTTTGGCGGCCATCTCGGTACCGATCAGCGTGCCGGCACCGGGCTTGTTCTCCACCACCACGGTCTGGCCCAGCCGTTCGCTCAGCTTGGTCGCGAAGATGCGGGCCAGGTTATCGTTGCCGCCGCCGGGGGGGTACGGGACGATCAGGCGAATGGGCTTGGTGGGCCACGGCGCAGGGGCCTGGCCCCAGGCGGGCATTGGCATGGCCACGACCGTCAGCGCCAACACGACCCAGGCGGTCAACCGCGCGACCGTGCCCAGAAACCGGTGCTGGAGTGGGTTGCGCAACCCAGCGAGCTGCGCCGAGGTGTTGGGAATGCAAAGGGGAGCGACCATGAAACCTCCTTGTTCACCGCATTCTTATCGCGTACACTAATACGAACAATGTATGCATTAATCAGCGTATAGCGTGCGCCGCGCATCGTCAAGCCCCGTGGTTGACGGCGCCCAGGATCGGTCCACCCAGGCCGACCAGGCCTTTCGGCGCCTCAAGGACGCCATCGTTCGCGGCGAGATGAAGCCTGGCATGCAGGCGCTGGAACCGGAGCTGGCGTTGCGCCTGGGCATGAGTCGAACCCCGGTGCGCGAGGCGCTGATTCGCCTCGAGCAGGAAGGCTTCGTGGAGCTGACGCCACGTCGCGGCATGCGCGTCGCGGCGCTTTCACCGCGGGACATCCGGGAAATCACCGAGGTGCTTGCCTGTCTCGAGGTCGAGGCCGCCGAGCGCCTGGCCCTGCGCCGTTGCACCGCAGGCGAACTCGCACAGTTCGACGCCGCGATCGCCGCGATGGATGCCGCGTTGGAAGCGAAAGACCCCGAGCGCTGGAATGAGGCCGACTACCGCTTCCACGCCCTGCTGATCGAGTCCTGTGGCAATCGACACCTTGTCGAGACCGCCAAGCAATACCTGGAAAAGGCGCATCGCTTCCGCGCATTGACGTCGGTCCACCGCGCCCCGCCGGTGTACTCCAACGTCAATCATGCGGCCGTGGTCGAAGCCATTCGCCGCGGCGATCCGCAATCCGCGGTCGATATTCACCGCGCGCACAAACGACGCTGGCTGCGCGAACTCGACGACATCCTCCGTCACCTGCAGTCGAGCGATGACCCGGCCATTCCGCATGGATAGGTCGCGAACACCCGTAGCGTTGGCACGGAGTCCGACCCGATGAATGGCCCCAGGATTGCGCTCATCCACGCGGTTGCGGTTGCCGTCGATCCGATCCGCGTAGCGTTCGACGCGTTGTGGCCAGAGGCGCGCCCATTCAATCTGCTCGACGATGCTCTGTCGCCCGATCGCGAACGCGCCGCGGCCCTGGCCCCGGAACTGCATGCGCGAATCGTCGCGCTTGCCCGTTATGCCGGGATGGCGGAGGCGGCCGGCATCCTCTATACGTGTTCGGCGTTCGGGCCTGCGATCGAGGCCGCGCGGGCCGAGGTCGCCATACCGGTGCTGAAGCCCAACGAGGCGATGTTCGTCGACGCGCTGAAGCAAGGTTCGCGCATCGGCATGCTCGCCACCTTTGCGCCGAGCGTGGCGTCCATGGAAGAGGAGTTCCAGGCCACGGCACGTGAACTCGGTCTAACGGCCAGCCTGCGCACGGTCTGCGTGCCCGCGGCGATGACGGCATTGAAGGCGGGCGACCGCGCAACGCACGATGCGATGCTGGCCGACGTCGTACCGGAATTGGGCGACGTGGACGCCATCATGCTTGCCCACTTCTCGACCAGCCGGGCCATGGATGCCGTGTGCGCAGTGACGTCGATCCCCGTTCTCGCGGCCCCGCGCAGCGCGGTGCTCGCGATGCGCGCCCGACTTGAAGCGCGCTGAAGCCACGTCCGATGCCGGCGCGAAACAAGCCTGCCGGAAAGCCACGCGCGGTCGCCGCACCGAGCGGCGCTGCTGTCCCAGCGTCGTTGGGCACCATCGCTGCGGCACCCGCCATTCCGCGGGGTGCCGTCGATACCCATGTTCATGTTTTCGATCCCGCGCGTTTTCCCTTCGACCCATCAACGCCCTATCAGCCGCAGCCGCATGAGTGTGGAACGCCTGCCGAGTTGACGCAGGTGCTGGATGCGCACCGTATCGATCGGGTCGTCATCGTGAACCCGACGTCCGGTTACGGTTACGACGTACGTTGCCTTGTCGATGCGCTGGCGACGCTTGGTCCACGTGCCAAAGGGATCACGCGGGTGCCGCTGGCGATTGACCTGCGCCGGCTGCGTGCGTTGGCGGCCCACGGCATCG
>JANNYI010000461.1:0-4401 GCA_031410015.1 Betaproteobacteria bacterium
CGGGGATGTCGCCGCGTGTCGGGCCGCGAGGCTGAAGCCTCGCCTACAGGGTTCCGGACGTTCCCGTTCAATGGCCCGCGGCGCGTGGGTTCCGGACGTTCCCGTTCAACGGCCCGCGGCGCGTGGGTTCCGGACAATGGCGTCATGCGGCGTGCCGCTCCCGGGCCTGCACCGGCAACTGCTGCTCGGCCAATGTCACCCAATAGCTCGCGCCGATCTGCAACGCATCGTCGTTGAAGTCGTAGTGCGGATTGTGCAGGTTGGGCGTCCCGGGGCCGCGGCCGCCACCCAGCCAGATGTAGCACCCGGGCTTGGCCTGCAACAGGAACGCGAAATCCTCGGAGCCCATCGACGGCATCGGATTGGTGTCGACATTGGCGGCGCCCACCAGCGCCGTGGCGGCGGCCAGCGCGTGCTGCGTTTCGGCCGCGGTGTTGATGGTGGCCGGATAGCGGCGCTCGTAGCGGATGGTGGCGCTCATGTCGAAGGTGGCGGCAAGCCCGGCCACGATTTCGCGCATCCGCTTCTCGATCAGGTCCTGGATCGCGGGCTGGAATGTACGCACCGTCCCGCGCAGCACCACTTCCTGCGGGATCACGTTCCACGTATCGCCGCCGTGCACCTGCGTGACGCTGACCACGCCGGCTTCCAGTGGATGGATGTTGCGCGCGACGATCGTCTGCAGCGCGTTGATCACGTGTGCGGCAAACGGCATCGGGTCGCGCCCGAGGTGCGGCATGGCCGCATGCGCGCCGCGGCCGGTGGCGACGATCTCGAAGATGTCGTAGGCGCCCATCAGCGGACCCTCGCGCAGCGCGATCCTGCCCAGCGGCAGTTCCGGCCAGTTGTGCATCCCGTACACGGCCTGCATCGGAAAGCGGTCGAAGAGGCCCTCCTGCACCATCACGCGGCCGCCACCTTCGTTCTCTTCCGCCGGCTGGAAGATGAAGTAGGCCGTACCGTCGAAGTTGCGGCGCTGGGCCATCGCCTGCGCGGCGCCGAGCAGCATCGTCGTGTGGCCGTCGTGCCCGCACGCATGCATCTTGCCTTCGTTCACCGAGGCATGCGCCACGCCGGTCTTCTCGTGGATGTGCAGGGCATCGAGGTCCGCGCGCAGGCCCACGGCAGTACCGGACGACCCATGCCGCAGCACGCCCACGACGCCGGTCTTGGCGAGTCCGGTGTGCACTTCGAGGCCGAACGAACGCAGCTTGTCGGCCACGAAGGCGCTGGTGGCGGCCTCCTCGAACGCCGTTTCCGGGTGCGCGTGGATGTGGTGACGCCATTGGCGCATCTGGGGGTCGAGGGTGGCGACTTCGGGCACGATCGGCATGGTGGACGGCCTGTGGGGGCGAGCGGAAAGGCATCCTAGCGCATCCGGTAGAATTGAGCGCTGCCTGCCATGAATTCCACCCTCTACGACCTCCTGGTGATCGGCGGCGGCATCAACGGCGCCGGGATCGCGCGTGATGCTGCCGGCCGCGGCCTGTCCGTGCTGCTGGCCGAGCAGAACGATCTCGCTTCCGCCACGTCATCCTGGAGCACCAAGCTGATCCACGGCGGCCTGCGCTATCTCGAGCACTACGAGTTCCGCCTGGTCGGCGAGTCGCTGGCCGAGCGCGAGGTATTGCTGGCTAACGCGCCGCACATCGTCGAGCCGCTGTCCTTCGTGCTGCCGCACGAGCGCCACCTGCGGCCGGGCTGGATGATCCGGATCGGTTTGTTCATGTACGACCACCTGGACCGCAGGATGACGCTGCCCAAGTCCTTCGGCGTCAAGCTGGCGGGCAGCCGCTGGGGCGCGGGGCTCAAGCACAAGTTCAGGAAGGGCTTCGTCTACGCGGACGCGCGCGTGGACGACGCTCGGCTGGTGGTGCTGAACGTGCTCGACGCCGCAGCCAAGGGTGCCGACATCCGCGTGCAGACCACGGTCACCGGGGCGCGGCGGGAGGGTGGCGTCTGGCGGGTATCGCTGCGCGCGGCCGATGGCACGGTTAGCGAGGTCACCGCGCGTGCGCTCATCAACGCCGCCGGGCCGTGGGTGAAGCGCGTGCAGGACAACGTAAGCAAATCTGCGGCCAACGAAAACGTGCGCCACATCAAGGGCAGCCACATCGTGGTGCCGCGCGTGCACGCCGAGGCGCACGCGTACATCCTGCAGAACGCGGACAACCGGATCGTATTCGTGATCCCGTACCAGGAACACTACTCGCTGATCGGCACCACCGATGTGCCGGTCGAGGCCTTCGAGACCCCGGCCATTTCCACGGATGAGACCGAATACCTGCTGGCGCTGGCCAACACGTACCTCGAAACCCCGCTCACGGCCTCCGACGTCGTCTGGAGCTACAGCGGCGTGCGGCCGCTCTATGACGACGGCACCGACGACCCGTCCGCCATCACGCGTGACTACGTGCTGAAGGTCGATGCGCTGCCGGGGGAGCCCGGTCCCGAGCGCGCGCCGGTGCTGTCGATCTTCGGCGGCAAGATCACCACCTACCGCAAGCTCGCCGAATCCGTATTGACGACGCTGGCGCCGTATTTTCCGGGGCTCAAGCCTGCGTGGACGCGGGAGGCGCCCATGCCCGGCGGCGACTTGCCCAACGGCGATCGCAATGCGTGGTTTGCCGAATTGTGCCGGCGCTATCCCGCGCTGCCGGCACCGTTGCTGCGCGCGCTGGCGCAGCGGCACGGCACGCGTGCGCTGCGCATCCTCGGCGACGCGCAGAGCGCCGAGGACCTGGGCGAGAACTTCGGTGCGCAGCTCACCGCTCGCGAAGTCGACTACCTGCTGGCCGAGGAGTGGGCGCGCACGGCCGACGATGTGCTGTGGCGCCGGACCAAGTGCGGGCTGCCGATGACGCCCGCGCAGCGCGAGGCTGTCGCCCGTTACATTGCGAGTCGAGCATGAAACGAGTCTGTCTCTTTTGCGGTTCCAGTTCCGGGGCCCGCCCTGCCTACGCGGCGGCGGCCGCGGCGTTCGGGCGGGCGCTGGCCGCCCGCGGGCTGTGCCTCGTCTACGGCGGCGGCAGCGTAGGGCTGATGCAGATCGCCGCGCAGGCGACGCTGGATGCCGGCGGCGAGGTCATCGGCGTCATCACCGAGCAGCTGATGGTGCGCGAGGTGGGCCACCCCGGCCTGACCCAGCTCGAGGTCGTGCCGACGATGCACGAACGCAAGATGCGGATGGCCACGCACGCCGATGCCTTCGCGGCGCTGCCCGGCGGCTTCGGTACCTTCGACGAGCTGTGCGAGATGGCCACGTGGGATCAGCTCGGCATTCACGCCAAGCCGCTGGTGCTGATCAACGTGGATGGCTACTTCGACGGCTTCCTGCTGCAGCTCGATCGCGCGGTGGCGGACCGCTTCCTGCGGCCCGAGCATCGCGCGATGCTCGCGGTGGTCGACAATGTCGAGGCGGCACTGGATGCGCTCGCCGCATGGAACGCGCCGGAAGTGCCGAAGTGGCTGCAGCAGGCTGCGCCCAAGCCGTGAGCCTGCAACCGCTGGCCGCGATGCCGCTGGCGGTTCGTCGCACTATCCGCGGGGTGTTGGCCGATGTCGACGACACGATCACCACGCACGGACAGCTCACGCCGGACGCCTACACGGCGCTGGCGCGACTGCGGGCGGAGGGCAAGCTCGTGCTTCCGATCACCGGCCGCCCGGCAGGCTGGTGCGATCACATCGCGCGGATGTGGCCGGTGGACGCCGTGGTGGGCGAAAACGGCGCGTTCTACATGCGCTACGACGCGGCCCGCCGTACGCTGGTCAGGCGCTTCGTCGCGGATGCGGCGGCGCGCGCGACGCAGCGCACGCAGCTGGCCGCCATCGGCGCGCGGATTCTCGCGGCGATTCCCGGCACCGCGCTGGCGTCCGACCAGCAATACCGCGAATGCGACCTGGCCATCGATTTCTGCGAGGATGTGCCGGCACTGCCGCGCGCGGAGGTCGACCGGATCGTGGCCATGATGCAGGCAGCGGGATTGACCGCCAAGGTGAGTTCCATCCACGTCAACGGCTGGTTCGGTACCTACGACAAGCTCGGCATGACGCGGACGCTGCTGGCTGAAGCCTTCGCCATCGACCTCGACGCCGAGCGTGAGCGCTTCGTCTACGTCGGCGATTCCCCCAACGATGCGCCGATGTTCGGGTTCTTTCCCAATGCGGTGGGCGTGGCCAACGTGGTGCCGTTCCTCGACCGCATTGCCACGCCGCCGGCGTATGTCACCGTGGGCGAAGGCGGCGCCGGGTTCGTGGAAGTTGCCAACTTATTGCTGACCCCGTAGGCGAGGCTTCAGCCACGCAGGGATATAGCCGCGTATAGGCCCGCGAGGCGGGAGCCACGCCGACAAGGTCCGCCCGCAAAATTTAACCGTTTTAGCCGCCCCCCACCACCCC